>NZ_JBSFTC010000170.1:0-23718 GCF_053590415.1 Nonomuraea sp. NPDC003201 | reverse complement strand
CGGTCGGGATCGGGGATCCCGACCGCGGCGAGCAGCTCCACGACCCGGCGGCGGGCGGCCTGCCTGCTCATGCCGAGATGCCTGCGCAGCGGCTCGGCGACCTGGCTGCCGATCGTCGCGGTCGGGTCGAGCATGCGCTTGGGCTGCTGGTAGAGCATGGAGATCCGCCGGCCGCGTACGCCGTCCAACGCCCGTGAGGAGGCGGCGAGCAGGTCGAGATCGCCCAGCCGCAGGCCCTCGGCGTGCATGTGCAACCCGGCCGGCAGCATGCGCAGCACCGAGTGGGCGGTCATGCTCTTGCCCGACCCCGATTCGCCGACCACGGCCAGCACCTCGCCGGGATCGAGGGTCAGGCTGACGCGGTCGAGGATGGGTGGGGCCTGTCCGGGCCGCCCGGCGTGAACGGTGAGGTCGCGGACCTCCAGACGCGCGCTCATGGCTGCTCCCGGGGATGCGGTGGGGCTTCTTGGTCGTCGCCGTGGCGGTAGCCGTCGGCGTGTTCATGAGAGGCCGACGGGTCCTGGTGGCGATGCGAGTGAGGGAGAAGGCGCTGCTTGGGCGGCTGGTCCGATGCCCCCGGCTGGAGCTCGCCGGCCTCGGCGAAGTGACGGTCCAGAAGCGCCTTGGCGGCGGACCTGTCGCCGCTGGCGATGACGTGCAGCAGCTGCTCGTGCTCGGCCCACAGCTTGGCACGGTCGCTGTAGCTGTCGACGATCATCCGGAAGCACAGCTGCATCTCGTTGGCGATGAGGCCGTACAGCCGGTCCAGCCGGGTGCTGCCGGCGGCACTGACCAGCCGGCGATGGAAGGCGAGGTCCAGGGCGGCCAGCGCGCTCTCGTCCGCGTGGCCGACGGCCTCCCTCATCCGCGCGACGATCACCTCGAGGTCGGCGACCAGGCCCGCGGAAACCCCTCGGGCGGTGACCCGGCGCAGTGCCTCCCGCTCGATCGCCTGGCGGGCGACGAAGATGTCCTCCAGGTCCTCTGCGGTCAGGGTGGGGACGAAGACCCCTTGGCGGGGGTAGCTGACCAGCAGGCCTTCTTGCACCAGACGCTGCATCGCCTCGCGCAACGGGCCGCGCGAGACCTCGAAGTACGCCGCGAGCTCGACTTCGTTCATCTGGGTCCCTGGCGGGAACTCCCCGCCTAGGATGCGGTCCCGCAACAGCCCGGTGACCACCTCCGTCAGCGTCCGCTTCGAGGTCCTGCCCGCCGGGGCCGGGGTCTGTTGGCTCATGAGTGTGCTTCTCCGGGTTCGTGTTCCGTTCCCACCGCTCGCGCTCCCCAGCCGCAGGAGCGCGTGATCGTTTCCAGTGTGACCGCCGCGCGGGTTCGGCGGGACGCCGCAGCTCATGTGGACCGCCCTGCCCGGGCCCGGCGCGTCTCCAGGCCGCGACCGGCGAGGGTGACGCTGAGGGCGGCGATGAAGATCGCGGCACCTGGGGCCAGGACCAGCATAGGCAAGCGGTCCAGGTAGGGGATGGCCTCGGACAACATCGACCCCCAGTCGGAGAACGGTGGCTGGACGCCGAGTCCCAGGAAGGACAGGGCGCCGACGGTGATGAGCTTGTGGCCGAAGCGCACTGCCGCGTGGGCCAGCAACGGGGGCAGGGCGTTGGGAAGCAGGTGGCGGCGGATGATGAACCACCCCGAGCACCCCAGAGCCTGGGCCGCTTCGATGAAGTCGCGGCCGTTGATCTCCAGCGCGACGCCACGGGCCAGCCGGCAGAACGGCGTCCACCCGCCGATGGTCAGGGCGAGCACCAGCGTCAGGTCACCGGTGCCGAGGATCGCGACGAGGAAGAGCGCGACCACCATCTCGGGGAAGGCCAGCAGGATGTCGGTGACGCGCATGACGACGGTGTCGAGCCAGCCACCTCGCCGCGCGACGACGAACCCCACGAGAGTGCCGGTGACGGCGCAGATCAACAGCGTGACCGAGGCGACGGCCAGGGAGAACCGGCCCCCGTCCAGCAGCCTGCTGAGCACGTCGCGGCCCAGGTGGTCGGTGCCGAGCAGGTGGGCCGCGGAGCTGCCTTCCAGGCGCGCGACGAGGTCCTGCTGAGCCGGCGGATAGGGCGCCAGCCACGGTGCCAGCAGCAGGAGCGTGGCGATGACCCCGAACAGGATGGACCCGGCCAGCAGTGCCGGCGGCCACGTTCCGCGCCCGCGGCGTGCCGGGGCGGTGGCGGTCTCGGCCGGTGACGGCGGAGGCGCGGCGCCGGGTTCGTCGCGACGGGCGTCGTCGCCGAAGACGTCAAGCACGGACACGGCTCGTCCTCGCGTTCGGGTTGATGGCGGTGTAAAGGACATCGGTGAGGGTGGTGATGAGCACGGCCAGGCCGACGACCGCCACGACCCCACCCTGGATGAGCGGGACGTCGTTGTTGATGACCGCGTCGTACATCTGCCGCCCGACCCCGGGTACGGCGAAGATGACCTCGACGACGACCGACCCGCCGAGCAGGCCGGCCAGCCAGACCGCGAACAGGGTCAGGACCGGCAGAACGGAATTGCGCAGCCCGTGACGCAGCATGGTCTGGGCGAAGCTCAGCCCGCGCCCGCGGGCGGCGGTGATGTAGGGCGCCTCGAGCACCTCGATCATCGACGAGCGGGCGACCTGGGTGAAGTAACTCATCGGCCGCAGCGCCACGGTCAGGCAGGGAAGCACCATCGACTCCATCCCGTGCCAGCCGGAGGAGGGCAGGACGCCGAGCTGCAGGGCGAACACCAGGACCAGGACCGGGCCGAGCCAGTACTCCGGGACGGCCACGAATGCCTGCGTGACGCCGGTGATCGCCCCGTCGAGCGGGGTTCCGCGCCGTACCGCGCAGACGGCTCCCAGCGGGACGGCCACGAACAGGGCGAGCAGGAGGGCGATGACGGCGATCGAGGCGGTGACCGACAACGCCCGCATCAGCTGGGGGAGGACCTCCGTGCCGTTGGTGAACGACCGGCCGAGATCACCCTGCAGCGCCGAGCCCAGCCAGGACAGGTACTGCTGGAGCAGCGGCCGGTCCAGCCCGTACTCGACCCGGAGGCGGGCCAGCGTCTGCGGGTCCTGGACCAGGTCGCCCACCCGGGCCCGCAGGATCCGCGCGGCCGGGTCGCCGGGCGTGACGTAGGGGATGAGGAACACCAGGAAAGAGGCGACCAGCAGGGTCGTCACGAGGACGGCGAACCGTCTCAGCACGTACAACACTCGGGTACCTCCGGGTCGTCACACGTTCGCGGATCGATCAGCGCACGGCGTCGAGCGCGCGGAAGAACGCCCCGGCGGCCGGCAGGAACCAGGGCGGCCCGAAGTGGCCGGGAACCGGCGGGAACGCCAGCCCCTTCCAGGGGTTGACCGTGGGGTCGCCGCCGATGACGTCGGCCATGACCTTGCCCATGTGGGTGGCCATCTGGACCCCGTGGCCGCTGTAGCCGACGGAGTAGTGCATCCCGTCCCGTACGCCGGCGTGGACCATCTGATCCATCGTCATGTCGACCAGCCCGCCCCAGCAGTAGTCCAGCCGGACGTCACGCAGCCGCGGGAACACCTCGGTGACGGCCTTGCGCAGGATCTCGCCGCTCTTGAGGTCCGACTGGGCGTCCGACAGGGCGAACCGGGCCCGCCCGCCGAACAGCAACCTGTTGTCCGGCGTGGGACGGAAGTAGTACAGCAGGTTCTTGGTGTCCGACGCCATCCGCCGGTGCGGCATGAGCTGGGCGACGAGGTCGTCCGGCAGGGGTTCGGTGACGACGATGAAACTGCCCACCGGCACGATGCGGCGGCGCAGCCACGGGGTCAGCGAGCCCGTGTACCCGCTGGTGGCGATGAGCACGTCGGAGGCGGTCAGGACGCCGCGCGTGGTCTGCACCCGATGACCGTTGCCCGGGCCGGCGCGGCGGACGCCGGTCACCGCGGCGTTCTCCGCCACCAGGGCGCCGTGACCGACCGCGGCGCGGGCCAGCCCCATGACCAGCTTCCCGACGTGGGCGCCCGCCCCGTTCGGGTCGACCTGCGCGCCGTGGAAGCGGTCGCTGCCGAGCTCGTCCCGCATGCGGCCGCGGGGGACCAGCTGGACCGAACGGCCGATGAGCCTCTCGATCATCTCCGCCGAACGCTCCAGCGCGGCGTAGTGCGCCGGTTTGGCGGCCAGGGTGAGCTTGCCGGACCGCACGAAGTCGCAGGCGATCTCCTCGTCGGTGACGATCTTCTCGACGGTGTCGATCGCGTCGTCGTAGGCGGTGAACATCGCCGTCGCACGCTCAGCGCCGTACCGTTTGACCGCGGCGGGGAAGGAGATGGCCAGGCCGGTCGTGGCCATGCCGCCGTTGCGGCCGGAGGCTCCCCAGCCCACGGTGTGCGACTCCAGCACGGCGACGCTGGCGCCGCGGCGGGCGAGATGCAGCGCGGCGGACAGGCCGGTCAACCCGGCGCCGATGACCGCGACGTCGACCTGTTCGGGGAGTTCGGCACGGCGGAAGTCGCCGGCCGGTTCGGCGGTGTCGAGCCAGTAGCTGGTCAGCTTCACGACGTCCTCCTTCCGATCAGAGACCCAGCACAGCGGGGACGCCGGACAGGTCTGTGGTCTCGGCGTACCGGTAGAAGGGGGTGGAGGGGTCGTAGCCGCGGTTGACGTAGACCTTGTGCGGGATCCGCAGCTCGTGGGCGGGGATCAGGTCGTACCAGATGTGCGAGGAGACGTGCACGATCTCGTCGCGTTCGCAGCCCAGCTGGTCGAGCATGTACTCGAAGGCCTGGTAGCGCGGCTTGTACGCCCTGGCCTGCTCGGCGGTGAACACCTTGTGGAAGGGGGCGCCGAGCTGGTCGACATTGTGCCGCAGCGTCTCGTCGACGGCGTTGGAGAGGATCACCAGCGGGTAGGCGTCGGCGAGCTTGGCCAGGGCCGGGGGAACGTCCGCATGGGGACCCCAGGTCGGCACGCAGGCCACGATGGCCTCGCCGTCGGAGGCACGGTAGCCGATGCCCCAGCGTTCGCAGGTGCGCCTGAAGGAGTCCTTGAGCACGTCGGGGTAGAGCTTGAACTCGCCGAGCACCTCGTCCATCCGGTACGCGCGGTAGTCCTTGAGGAAGAGCGGCATGTCCTCCTCGGAGATCCGGTCGGCGACCAGCGGCTTGACGGTGAGGTTGAGATCGAAGCTGGTCAGGGTCCCATAACAGTCGAAGGTGATGTATTTGGGGCGCACGCTGGTCAGGTCCACGAGCAGTTCCTCCGGTGGGGGTCGGTCCGGTGGGAGTGGGAGCGTCGGTGGTCGGTCCGGTGAGAGCCGGAGCCCGTCGGTGCGAGCGGCGAGATGTCACGCTCGGTGTCAGCCGCCTGAGGCGACTGGCCGTGTGGTGTCTGGAACGCTAAGCATCCGATTCTCTGCTGTCAACAATTCCCAGCCGCCTGCTTGTAAAGAGTATGTTTCCCCAGCTTCTGTCGATCTTCAGGAGCTGATTGCCTGGTATTGGTTCTGATTTTCACTGCCCGTACGGCCTTCGTCTCCGGAAGATTGTTGACAACAGTTGACCGTCGCTGGCTGTTGTGGACAAGATGTGATGGCGCGGCAGACGCCACTCGGCGGCCGACCGCCCCTCTCCCGGCCCCGCGACTCACCCTCCCGGCCCCGCGACCCCCCTCCCGGCCCCCGCGACTCACTCACCCAGTCCCGCGACTCACCCTCCGCCGGCATGAATGGACTCTCGATGCGAGCTTCCACGACCCCAGACGATCACGGCCACGGACACGGCCACGGACACGGCCACGGACACGGACATGGCCACGACCACCCGCACGATGACGCTCCCGCCGCCCCCGTGAACGGCCACGGGCACGGCCACTCCGATCACGACCACCACGAGCCCGAGGCTTCGGCCGCAACCGGCCACGGCCACGGACATGGGCACGGACATGGCCACGGCGACGACCACGGCCACGACCACGGCCACGACCACGGCACCGGCCTGTGGGCGCGGGTCAAGCACACGCTGATCCCGCATGCCCACGACGCCAACGAAGCGATCCAGAGCGCCGAGGAGTCGGCCCAGGACGGGATCCGCACGGCCTGGATCGGGCTGGCCGGCATGATGGCCACCGCGATCGGCCAGATGGTCATCGTCGCGGTGTCCGGCTCGATCGCCCTGCTGGCCGACACCATCCACAACCTCGGGCACGCCGCGACCACGATCCCCCTGATCATCGCCTTCCGGCTGGGCCGGCGCGCGGCGACCAAGAAGTACTCCTACGGTTACCGGCGCGCCGAGGACCTGGTCGGGCTGTTCATCTCCCTGGTCATCGTCGCCTCGATCGGGTTGATCATCTGGGAGTCGATCGACGCGCTGATCAACCCGCACCCGCTGACCAACCTGTGGTGGGTCTTCGCCGCGGGGCTCGTCGGCTTCCTCGGCAACGAGATGGTGGCCGTGTACCGCATCCGGACCGGACGTCGCATCGGCTCGGCCGCGCTGATCGCCGAGGGCCAGCACGCCCGCGCCGACGGATACACCTCGATCGCCGTCATCGCCGGCGTGGTCGGCGTGTGGCTCGGGTTCGACCGCGCCGACGCCATCGTCGGCCTCCTCATCGCCGTGGCGATCAGCGGCATCCTGGTCAACTCCCTGATCATCATCGTCCGCCGCCTCATGGACGGTGTGGAGCCGGAGACGATCGACCGGATGCGCACCACCATCGCGGGCGTCGACGGCGTCGTGTCCGTCGGCGAGGTCCGCGTCCGCTGGTCGGGGCACCGCATGGAGGGAGACGCCGAGATCGGCCTCGACTCCGGGCTGAGCATGATCGAGGCCCACGCCGTGGCCGAGAACGTGCAGCACTCCCTGATGCACGCGGTGGGCAACCTCGACCGGGTCACCGTCCACGTCCACCCCACCTTCGACGGCGTGATCCCCGACGACCTCCACGAGTTGTCCGGCCACCACGCCTCGAAGGAGGCCAGGGAGGCGTACCGGGCGAAGGTCGCCACGCAGGGAGCGGGGTGACTCCCGTGGAATGGTCGATCCACCCGTTGAGCGAGCGCACCCTGCCCGGCGCCCAGTCGGTGATGCGGCGCAGCATCGTCGAGGACTTCGGTGACGCCTACGACCCGCGGATCCACGCCGACGTCGACGACCCCATGACCCACTACGCCCCGGGAAACGGCCCCTTCCTCCTGGTGGTGACCGACGACGGCACGGGTGAGGTCCTGGCGACGGGCGGCATCCGCAGCGGACGGCTGAAGCCCGGCCTCACCCCGCAACACGTCGTCGACCGGTACGAGGACGGCCGGCACGGCCAGCTCGTACGCGTCTACGTCCGCAAGGAAGCCCGCCGTGGCGGCATCGCCAGGGCCCTGGTCCGAGCGGTTCTCGACCGCGCGGACCAGGAGGGGCACTACCAGGCCATCGCTCTGCACACCTATCGCCACTCCCCGGGCGCCATCGCCTTCTGGGAGTCCTTCGGCGCCCGGCTCGTCCATGACGACACGCAGGGAGCCAGCGGCGCGGTCTTCTACGACCTGCCGCGCAGCCCTCACAGCCACCCCCACCGCACTGGCGAGACAGGAGAACACCATGTCCAAGCGTCGTGACGTCTTCATCTTCGTTGCCGAGCCCACCAAGATCGAGGATGCCCGCACCAGCCTCGTCGACTGGCTGCGCAGCCTCGAGGGCCACCCCGGCTACCTCGGGGGCTCGGTCCTGCGCGAGTGCGCCGGGGAGCTCATCCCGAACACGCTGGTGATGACGCTGGAGTTCGAGAGCACCGAGGCCGCCCGGGCCCTGTGGCCGAAGATCGAGAACACGATCAACCCGCTCTACCCCGATGACAAGGCCGACAAGTCGATCGACCAGGGTGCCGCGTTCTTCACCGGCGCGGACGCTCCCGTGGCGCCGGAGGACCTGAGGTTCACCCGTGGCAACGGCCTGGTGGCCCGGATGCTGCACATCCACGCCGAGGTCGTCGAGGACGTCGTGGTCGCCGCCTGACCCAAACCGTTCCCCACCCGTAGTCCCCACCCCGATGTGATGAGGAGCCTTTCTTGACGAGCACCAGTTTGTGGCATCCGCAGACCGCGATGTCCACCATCGAGGAAACCCTCACGGTCATCGCGTCGGGGCGGGGCGCCTCGGTGCGTACCGAGGACGGCCAGGACCTGCTCGACCTGCCGGCCGGCCTGTGGCACGCCAATGTCGGACACGGCCGGACCCGCATCGCCGACGCCGTCCGCCAGCAGATGAACGTTCTGGAGACGTACCACCTGTTCCAGGGCATGGCCAACCGCCCGGCCATCCGGCTCGCCGAGCGCCTCGCGGAGCTGAGCCCCATCCCCGACGCGAAGGTCTTCCTCACCAGCGGCGGCTCCGACTCCGTCGACACCGCCTGCAAGCTCGCGCGCCGGCACTGGCAGCTGGCCGGGCGGCCCGGCAAGCGCGTCATCGTCTCCCGGCAGCACGCCTACCACGGTCTGCACGGGTTCGGTACGAGCATCACGGGCATCCAGAGCAACCGTGACGGGTACGGCACCGACTCGCTGATCCCCGAGACCGCCCGCGTGCCGTGGAACGACCTGGCCGCCACCGAGGCGGAGCTGCTCCGGCTCGGACCCGACAACGTCGCCGCCGTCATCGCCGAACCGATCATCGGCACCGGGGGCGTGCTGCTGCCCCCGCCCGGCTACCTCACCGGGCTGGCCGAACTGTGCCGCCGCCTGGACATCCTGCTCATCGCCGACGAGGTCATCACCGGCTTCGGGCGGGTCGGGCAGTGGTTCGCCTGCCAGCGCTTCGGCATCGAGCCGGATCTCCTCACCATGGCCAAGGGCATCACCTCCGGCTACCTGCCGCTGGGCGGCGTGCTGGTGTCCCGGCGCGTCTGGGAGCCCTTCTTCGCCGAAACCCCCGACGCCCCGACCTTCCGCCACGGTCTGACGTACTCGGGTCACGCCGCGGCCTGCGTCGCCGCCGAGGTGAACCTGAGCATCCTCGAGGAGGAAGGTCTGCTGGAGCGCGTCCTCGACCTCGAGCCCGTCCTGGCCCAGGCCCTCACCCCGCTGCGCGACCACGAGGCCGTCGTCGACGTCCGGGCCGGTGCCGGACTTCTCGCGGCGGTCCAGCTCGCCCCCGACGTCGACGCACGGCCCGTACTGCGCGCCGCGCGGGAGCGGGGCGTCCTCACCCGGCTGCTGGCCGACAACTCCCTGCACGTCAGTCCCCCGTTCGTCATCACCGCCGAGGAGATCTCCCGTGCCGCCGACGTCCTCAAGTCCGCTCTCGACCGTGCCCGTACCCTCGAATCCGCCTGAGCCCGCGCGGGCGTCGGCGCTGCGGCCGGCTGACATCGCCCGGCACCGCGACCTCACGGAGACCGCGGCCGCGTCGCTGCCCGGCGGCTTCCTGGCCGCCGAGTGGACGGCGCCGCGCTCCGGGCGGACCTTCGACGTCGCCGATCCCGCGCTCGGCCGGCCGGTCGCCGCCGTCGCCGACTGCGAACCGGGTGACGCGCTGCTCGCGCTGACCGCGGCGAACGACGCCTTCCCCGCCTGGGCGGCCGCCCCGACCCGGCGGCGGGCGGACATCCTGTACGGGCTCTACCAGGCGATGCTCGCCGACGAGGAGCGCCTGGCGGCCCTCATCACCCTCGAGGTCGGCAAGACTCTCGCCGAGGCGCGCGGCGAGGTCCGCTACGCCGCCGAGTACGTCCGCTGGTACGCCGAGGAGGCGGTCCGCAGCTCCGGCCGTAGCACCCCGACCCCCGACGGCGGCTGGCACATCGTCACCGCCCCGCGCCCGGTCGGCCCCTGCCTGCTCATCACCCCGTGGAACGTGCCGCTGGCGATGGCCACCCGCAAGGTCGCGCCCGCCCTGGCCGCCGGCTGCACGGTCGTGCTGAAACCGGCCGAGCTGACCCCGCTCACCACGCTGGCCTTCGCACAACTCGCACGGGACGCGGGGGTCCCGGCAGGAGTCCTCACCGTGGTCACCACCACGGACCCGGGGGTGGTCTGCGGCACCCTCATCGCCGACCCGCGGCTGCGGAAGGTGTCCTTCACCGGGTCCACCCCCGTCGGGAAGCTGCTGCTGCAGCAGGCCGGCGCGCACGTGCTGCGTACGTCGATGGAACTCGGCGGCAACGCCCCGTTCCTGGTCTTCGACGACGCCGACCTCGATCTCGCGGTCCGTGAGGCGGTCATCGCCAAGATGCGCCTCGGGGGTCAGTCGTGCGTGGCGGCCAACCGGTTCCTCGTCCAGGAACCGGTGGCCGACGAGTTCGCGGCCCGCCTCACCGAGGCTCTCACCGCGATCAGGGTCGGGCTGGGAACCTCCGACGTCGACCTCGGCCCGCTCATCGACGACCGCGCGGTCGCCAAGGCCGACCGGCTGGTCGAGGACGCCGTCGCGAAGGGGGCGACGCTGCTGGGGCGTGCCGACGCACCCGGCGGACCCGGCAGCTGGTTCGCCCCCGTGGTGCTGGATCACCTCAGCGCCGACGCTCTCCTGCAGCAGGAGGAGGTCTTCGCCCCGGTCGCGGGGATCCGCCGGTTCCGGACGGAGGACGAGGGGGTGGCGCTGGCCAACGACACCCCGTTCGGGCTCGCGGCGTACCTGGTGGCGCGCGACAGCGACCGGATCGCCCGGGTCGCCGGCCGCTTGGACAGCGGCATGGTCGGCATCAACCGGGGGCTGCTGTCCCATGTGGCCGCGCCGTTCGGCGGGATCAAGGAGTCCGGGCTCGGCCGGGAAGGCGGCGCCGAAGGACTCGTCGAATACCAGAACCTCAAGTACCTCGCCGCCCCGGCGCTGGCCTCATGAGACGCGCCGGAGCCGCTCGAAGGAGGGCGGCGGTCATCGGGACCGGAGCGGTGGGGAGCATGGCCGCCTGGCAGCTGGCCGAGCGCGGCCTGGAGGTGCATGCCTTCGACCGTTGGGGCGTCCCGCACCACCGCGGGGCCTCCGGCGGGCAGAGCCGCCGGTTCGCGGTCATCAGCATGGGCGACCCGGACCTGCCGCCGCTGGTCCTCCGGGCCGAGCAGCTGTGGCGCCGGCTGGAGGAGGCGACCGGACGGCGTCTGCTCCAGCAGACCGGAGGGCTGATCTTCGGCCCCGCCGGCAGCACCTCCGTCCGGAAGGCCGTGACCAGCTGCGAGAACTGGGGGCTGGCCCATCGCGTCCTCGACGCACAGGACCTGCGGCAGGCCTTCCCCCAGCACGCCGTCGAGGACGAGGACATCGCCGTCCACGACCCCGCGACCGGCTTTCTCCGTCCCGAGCCGGCGATCCTCGCCGCGATCGAACAGGCCACGACGCTCGGGGCGACGGTGCGCCACGACACCGAGATCCTCGACATCGACGTGAGGTCCGAGACGGTCGGGCTGACCTACCGAAGCGGCGCGGAC
Source organism: Nonomuraea sp. NPDC003201 (assembly GCF_053590415.1). Lineage (NCBI taxonomy): Bacteria > Bacillati > Actinomycetota > Actinomycetes > Streptosporangiales > Streptosporangiaceae > Nonomuraea > Nonomuraea sp. NPDC003201. Next base: position 12,339 of record NZ_JBSFTC010000170.1, on the reverse strand, counting down.
CGACCGCACAGCGAGACGTTCGACGCGGTGGTCATCGCCCCCGGCGCCTGGGCGGCCACGCTGCTGCCGGACGGGCTGCGGGAGGCGATCGGAGTGGCTGGGCTGACCGCGCGCCGGCTGGCGCAGACCTGGTTCGTGCCGGACGACCTCTCGCTGTACGACGCGGAACGCTTTCCGGTCTTCGAACGCGTCGCCATGCCGGATGGCGCCTCCGTCTACGGCTTTCCCAGCCTGGACGGCGCCACGGTGAAGATCGGCGTGAAGAGCCGCCCGCACCCGGAGGTGGCCGACCCGGCACGCCCGGATCCCCACCTCACCGCCGACCACCTGGCGGAGATCCGCGAGGTCGTCGGGCGCCGGCTACCCGGGCTCAACCCGCGTCCGGTGCAGACCTCGGTGCACGTGGAGTCGTACACAGCGGACGGCCGGCCCGTCGTCGGGCTGCTCCCGGGGGCGGCGCACGTCGGGGTCGCCGTCGGGTTCTCGGGCGGAGGATTCAAGTACGCACCGGCGATCGGCGAGGCCCTGGGAGACCTCCTGGCGGACGGCGCCACCGAGGCCGGTATCCGGCAATTCGCACCGGGGCGCTCGGCGACGGTGTGAGCAGCTCGCCCAGCATCAGAGGACGGTGAGGGCGTTCCCCAACCCCTTCGTTGGCCAGGTCGATGGCGTAGGGGAGCGTCACTCCGGCCGGGCGCGAGAGGGATGGGAAGATCGTTTCCCGCTCGGGCTCATGTCGGAGTAGGGCGGTAGGTGGCCAAATCTCCACTGGCGTTCCTGCTCCGAGCCAGTACGAGCCGATCTCGCCGTGGCACAGGAACGTGACCACCTCGCGCACCGGGACGTCGACACCCAACTCTTCCGCGAGTTCGCGCGAGGCCGCCGCCTGGTAGGACTCCCCGACATCGACTGCCCCGCCGAAGGCCACCTCGTGATAGCCGGGATATCCGGACAGTCCCCCGGCCCGCCGGTACACCAGGAATCTTCCCAGTTCATCACGGCAGACAGTGGTGGCAATGCGGTGCAGCCAGCCACGACGAATCGCATCATCCCTGCCCACAACACCCAGCACACGGTCCTGACCGTCGACACGTTCCACGAGTTCGGTCACAGTGACACGATCTCAGCTTCAGAAGCGAGCCGGAGCCCCCGGGATGCCGCGTTCCGTGTCATGGCCGGCATCGGGACACCGGCGCATAGTGCGGGGTCACTTCGCCAGCACCCGGACCTGGTCGGCCGGAGGAGCGGCCACCGTCGTGTCGTCCCAGTTGGAGAAGGTGATCTCCATCGGCGTCTTCGCGTTCAGCCGTTGCCGCACCGGCCGCCCCTGGCCATCGAGCCAGAGCTCGTACGTGGCCTGCGCGCCGAACTCCTCGAGCAACTTGTCGCGCAGCCGCCCCTGCGCCGCCTTGTCGCCGGCCCGGACCCTGGCGTACTCGTCCTCGGTGTCCTGCAGCATCGGCAGCGGGTCGTACACCTCCAGGAACGCGCTGAGATCCAATCCGTCGAGGGCCGCCCGCACGTCGATGGTGACCGTGTAATGGTCGAGCCCGCCATCGAGTGCGGGGCCGCTCGCTCGTCCCCGCGCTGCCAGCAGCGCATGCACCCGGTGGCTGTTCACCAGCGTCGTAGCCTGGCTTGTCACCACGCTGACGCCTAAGAGATTGTACGGCTCGTGCTCTTTGGTGATCTTGTCCCAGGTCTTGCCCGGTGCCACTTCCTCCTCCAACATCTGCATATACGTGGCACCGCCCGTCCGGATGAGCCGTCCGCGCATGCCCTCGCCCAGATCGGCGGAGACGTCCTGGTCCTGCCCCTTGATGACCACGGTGGCGCTCTGGGCCCCCTTCTTCGCCATCCGCTTGACGTCAGGGTGCGCCTGCAAATACGTCCCGACATATCCGGCGACCTCGGGAGCGGTCTTCGCTCCCGAACCACAACCCGCCGCCAGCAGCGCCAACACGGCGATCAACACATATCTGCGCACGCCGGGCATGCTTGCACGTCTGCGTGCAGAACCCTGCGGGCTGGACGCGCAGATCGCGTGCAGAAAGATCTGTCCATAGCCCCGAAACCGCGGCGGATCGGTCCGGAGCTGGTTCCCCTCTCACAGGTGAACCAGTTGCGCCTCTCGAACCCGGCCGGTCTGCGGCTCCCTTGTCGCACACGTTCGCGGCCAGCCACGAGGCCGCCTTGTGGCGGTCGACTGCGTCGTTGCCATGACGGTTATGGCGGCGGCGTGAGAGCCGTCTCGCCGTCGTCGTCATCGCCCCCGCTGCCTGCTTGCCGTACCGTGCCGCCGTGCCACGGGGACTGAGTCCGAAATAGTGTCTTGATCACTATTCGCCCGAGACGTACGGTGAGCCGGCGGGCCGAAGCCGCCCCCGCGGTCGGGGGACCATCACGCGACTTGATCAGTGAGGTGGCATGGCTAGAAGCGCCTGTCTGGAGATTCATCAGCTCAATGTCGGCCAGGGCGACGCCGTCCTGGTCATCAACCGAGATGTCCAAAAAGTGGGTGACCGCCTGGAGCGCGCCAGCCGAGCGGATCCCACGCTGCAGGTGCCCGACGACCCCATCGACTACGTCCCCTGCGCGATCAAGAACGAGATGGACCTGTCCGGGACCGTGCGCCATGCTCTGCTCATCGACGGCGGCGACGACGAATACGGTGGCGACGTGCTGGCCTACCTGGAGGCACACGGCGTGGTGCACGAGACGAACGCCTACTGCGCGGCGCTGTCGATCCTGGTCAGCCACTACCACGACGATCACATGGCCGGCCTGCGCAGCGTGTTCAAGAAGAAGGCCAAGCAGAACGGCAGGAGAGCCAAAGGTCGCAGGGCCACGCCCGAACTGGAGAGCCGATACCGTCCCGCCGCCGTCTACCAGGCGCGCTGCGAGGGAAAGGCCATCCCCATCTCGGACCGTTACAAGTACTTCCAGCAGGACGTCGAGGAAGCGAGGCTGGCCGCCCAGGACCGGACGAAGGTGCACTACATCTCGCAGGGCGGCCTCAATGACCAAGGCGCCCCCGCTGTCATCGAACTGGGGACCGGGGTCGACAGCATCCCGATCAACGCGTATGTGCTGGCCGCCGCGCAGGGCGTCTACGATCCGCTCGCGGGCAAAACCCTGGAGATCAAGTCGGTCGGCTCGGTGGTGGACCAGAACGACCGATCGATCGTGGTGATGATCGAATACGGCTCGTTCCGCTACTTCGCCGGCGGCGACATCGCCGGCAACGGCGGCCTCGCAGGTGGCAACACCGGCCCCAACGAGATGACCAGAGACGGCAAGCGGTACTTCGCCAGCCACGCAGACGTGGAGTCGGTGCTCATCCCCGTCATGGAGCGCAGGTTCCCGGCCACCACGGTCTACAAGGCGAGGCAGCCGAAATACCCGTCGGCGGGCTACTGCACGGTCATGAAGGCCAACCACCACGGCAGTTCCTCCAGCGTGGACGTTCACCTGCTCGCCATGCTCCGCCCGCGGGTGGTCCTCATCAGCTCCGGCGTCAAGTCGCGCTTCCACAAACATCCGACCCGCGAGGTGATGAGCAGGCTCGCCACCAGACTGTGGACGAGCATCCACAACGAAGCCGTGCCGAACACCGTCGCGCAGGTCTACCTGACCGAGATGGCCGACACGGTGAGCGGCAAGAACTTCCCGACGCCGCTCGGCGCCGGCCTCATCCTGGGAGACATCGTGGTGCGCCCAGTGGATGAGACCGTCTCTGCCGTGCACAGAAGCACCGCGCGGGGCACGCTGCTGGAGGTCCAGGTATACGGGACAGGCGACCAGACGCGCCTGCTCGATCCCGGCACTGTCCTTCGCCCCACCGTCCGCCAGAACACCGGCTTGAACTACCCGATCGGCCCCTTCACCCACAGCGACCAGCACTGAGGAGGACGCCGTGCCGCTCGCCGAAGAAGTGCGAAACGACCGCTGGTACGTCACGGGTGTCACCCAGAGCGGCGCAGACGGCTACGTGGGCCGCAGACGCTTCCACGTCGCCGCGAGGACGAACCTCCAGCGGATCGGCGACCACGTCATCGGCTTCGACGACGACTTCACCGAGCCGTTGATCATTCGCTCCTACTTCACCTCCGCGAACGTCGACGGCACCTGGCCAGGAGATCACGCCTACTACGGCTACGTGCAATTCATGCAGGTGAGGTGCGGAGGCACAATCATCCCGCCGCAGGTGTTCGGCGGCCGGCTGACCGAACGGGCCCCGTACGCGGACAGCCAGGACGGCTACTGGTTCGTCGACTTCATGGGACCGAAGGACGCCCGCGCCTACGGCATGGACAGGCCGCTCTACCCCTTCAACGCCCGGCTGAGCATGGAAGGTCTGTCCAAGCCCGACGACTTCACCGTGCATCCCCTGCCGAACGGTTCGCTGTACTCCCGCACCGCCCCGGGGGAGACGGTCTCAACGTGCGCGTCGCTGGTGGCCGGGGCGGGGCCAGGACTGCTCACCGGGCCGATCATCGCGCAGGCGCTCGCCAGGCGGAGCCGGCTCACGAAGCTGACCGTGCGGGCGGCAGACGTCCAAGGGCGGCAACCGTACCGGATCGCGCTGGACTTCCTGAAGTCCCAGCCCCTCGCAGAGCAGAGCCGGCCGCCGCTGGCGGGACTGGACGAAAGCGGCATCTCAGCGCGAGCGATCGGCGACTACGTGCTGCTCACGCTGCCCGACGACGAAGACCTCGGCGCCACGCTCGCGGTGCGGGGCGAGCGACTCACTGACGGAAGCCTGGAGGTGACCGCGCACCTGCTGTCGTTCTACGACATGCAGGAGATGGAAGGGCACCTCGGCCGCGAAGCCATGCTCCGCATCCAGGAGTACGTCGACGGGAACGGCATACGGCGGGTCTTCCCCGCACCGGACGTGCTCGGCAACGGGCGGGGCATGAGCGGTCTGCGCCATGACTCCTACACCTTCACACCCGACGCGAACGTGGTCACGTTGCGCTACAACACGGTGCTGTACGGGATCACGTTCCGGGCCCGCACAAACTCGGGGAGCAACCATGTGATCAGCGGCTTCGAGTGGGCAGCGCACTACCGCTACAACGAGGACACCGGAGCGCTCACCTTGGCAGCTGTCCGCGTGCCGGAAGCAATCGAGCCGGTCGCCAAGCTCAAGCAGATGCACGGGTTCGTCCGATACCGCGACAGCGCCGAGAACCTCGCCAAAACCATCCCTTCGAGCGAGTTCGCCGTGCCCGCGGCGGCTCGCGACCGGTTCCCCGGCGGTGGCACGGTCCTTTTCGTCGACAACACGGGCACGCCAGTCAGCTGACCCCACCGCAGGAGACGTCATGCCGGACCTTGACCCGTCCGTCCGCATCCTCACCGCGCTGCGCGACGGCCTGCTGGCCGCCAGGACACCTGCGGCTGTCCCAGGACCGGCCCATGCGTACCCGCTGAACGCCACGACGCTGCCCGCCGGGCGGGACGGCGCGCCTGACGCGGTGCTCGGCGTGCTGGTGTCCGCCCTCGGGGACGAGCTCGTGGTGCGGGCTGACGAGCCGGTGCTGTCTGGGCAGAGCCTGATCCTTTCCGGACGCACGGCCGTCCTGAGCGGCCTTTCCGACATGCCAGTCACCCTCACTTTCGAGGTCGGACGCGACCAGCGTCTCCGCGCCGACTGGGTGGCCACCCCCGAGCCGGGCTGGGTCCTCGCCGACGCCTTCCCCGTCCTCGCCGACGGCCCGTATGCCGCGCTGGAGCCGGTCACGCCGCTGCTGATCTGCACCACGTACGACCATTCGGATGCCCGCATGACAGCCCCCCTGCGCAGCGGCCTGAACGTACAGTTCACGGTGCGTGTCCACCCGCAGCTGCTGCCCGCCGGACAGGACGCGGCCACCGCCGTGGTAGGCGGCCCGATCACCATCACTGCCGACGGGCCGCGCTTCACACTGACGGGCGACCGAACCCTCCCGGACCTCTCGGTGGCACGAACCGGCCAGCCTTCGCTGAGATTCGTGAACGGCAAGGTCATCGTGTCCGCCGAACCCGGTGCCGAGCCCAGAACCAGCGTCACCGGCCCGCGCATCGCCGGCCAGCTCGTCGCGGGAGATCTGCGCCTCGACGCCGAGCTGGAGCTCCCCACGGGGTACGACACCGTACTCCACCTGACCGCCGCCCCCCGCGCAGCCGAACGCGCCTCTGAGACGACCGGAAGCTCACCCCGCACGGTCCCGACCGCGCCCGCCGCGCTCACACTGCTCGGTGAGACGGAAGGGCTCGGCGCCTGGCTGCCCGCGGCCCTGCTGGGCTTGGCAGGCGGCACCGTCTCCGGGTACGAGCTGCGGTTCGACCCGCTGGGCGGCGAGCCCACCACAGCCACCTGCACCATGACGTTCGGCTCCGCCGAATGGCAGCTGGTCCCGGCTCTCGGCGTGGCCCTCGCCACCCCCATCTTGACCGCGACCGTGACCAGGGCGAGCGGCCACGGCCCGGTCCCGGTCACGTCGTACTCCGCCTCGGTGCGAGGCAGGCTACGCACGAGGATGGGGGCGTACGCGGTGGAGGCCGAGCCGGACGACGACGGCCTGTGGTGGTTCACGATCACCGAGACCGAGCGGCGGCCCGGGACCGGAGTACTGGCCGCGCTCGGCGGCCTCAACGAGAGCCAGATCACCCAGCTGCTCCCCGTCACACTCTCGGCGCTCGGCGAACTGGTCACCCCCACCCGGGCCGTGATGGCCGTGGACCCGGGAGCCCCTGGCGTGGCCGAGGTGTGGTTCGTCCTCGGCCAGACCGCGCCGTGGCCCATCGCGAACGGCCTCCTCACGCTGTCGAACTGGGAAGCGGAGGTGGAGATCGCGCCGGGCAGCGCAGGGTGGCACGCCACCGGAACGCTGACCGGCGACATCACGCTGACCCTCGGCGACGTTCCCACGACGATGCACGTCCAGCTCCGGCTGCCCGCGGGGGAAGGCGACAGGTGGACGCTCGCCCTGGACGAGCGAACCCCCATCCAGCTGCCGACGATCGGCCAGGCGCTCGCGCTGCTCGGCGCGACCCCTGGGCGGCTGCCCACGGCGCTCGACACCCTGAGCGGCCTGACCGTCACCGCCTTCGCGGTCTCGGTGGACACCCTGGCGGCCCGGGTGGAGCACCTGTCTCTGATGTGCGAGCAGGCCGGCGACTGGGTGATCGTCCCGGACGCCGGTCTGCGCGTCACCGGGGTGCGGCTCGCCCTGGCATTCTCCCCAGGCCCGCCGCCGGTCTGCGTCGCAGGACAGGTGAGCGGGACCGTCACACTCGCCGGGACGCCGGTGGACGCGCTCATGTCCAAGAATGCTGACGACGAGGCGTGGACGCTGCGGATCGGATGGTCGCAGCCGGTACACGTGCCGGGTCTCGACCGGCTCGACGCGTGGCTGGCCAAGGATCGGGTGCCCGCCGCGTTGCCAGGCGGGTTCCCGCTCGCCTCGGGGCTGGACGTACGGGATGTGGTGGTGCGCTTCGCCGCGGATGGCGGCGTGCGAAGCATCAGCGGTGTGCTGACCGCGGACGACATCTGGACCGTGGTCGAGGGCAGGCTGTCACTGACAGATGTGCGAGCCGAGGTCACCGTGCCGTACCCGCTGTCCGGCGCGACGGTCACCGGCCGGGTCGCAGGCGTGCTGACGCTGGCCGGGGTGAGCGTCGGCGTTGTGGCGGAGCGGCCACACGACGGCAAGCCTTGGCAGTTCTCCGGCAGATTGCTGGACGGGGTGGCCATCGACGTGGTGGCCGCGGCCAACCAGGTCGCCGCGTCCGGCGGATACGCGCTGCCCGGCGGCGCCGTCTCGCGCGGCCTCCCTTCGACGATCACCGTCAAGCAGGCCGATGTGCTGGCCGTCCCTCAGACAGGCAGGTACCGCCTGTCCGGCGAGGTCGGCATCGGCTGGAACGTCACCGTCGGTGGCGCGGCACTCACCCTGGCCGCACTCACGGCCGAGGTCGAAGTCCTCGAACGCGGCCAACCGCCGGTCGCCGCCATCGGCGCGTCCCTGGACTACGCCGGAATCCGCGCCCGTCTCCTGATGCGGCTCGGCGGCGCCGACAGCCCGGTCGTCCTCAACGGCGCGATCACCGACGCGTCCGCCGTCCGGATCGCCGACGCCGCCGACGGCATCGCCACAGGCGGGACTGCCTGGTCGCAGGCCGCGCCGCCCGGCCTGCCCGCCCTGACCTTCACCCGCGACGTCGCCGTCCACCTCGACCTCGGCCGCGCCCGCTTCCTCCTCTACGGCACGCTGTCCTACGGCTCCACTCCGACCGCCGAGGCGCTGCTGTACTGCGCCGCACCGGCCGAGACCGGGGCGTGGAGCTACGCTGTCGTCCTGTCCATCGGATCCGGCTTTCGCTTTCAGGACCTGATCCCGGCGCTGTCGGTCATTGACGACAACCTCAAGGTCACCGAGGCCCGCCTGATCGTCTGCGACCTGCGCGGACAAACCCTCGCCATCCTCGCCGCCACCACCAACACCTTGCTCGCCACACTCGATCCCGGCCGCGCCCGGCCGCTGCGGAACCTCGACGCCGAGCCGCTCGCCCTGAACAGCGGCGCCTACCTGAACGCCCGCATCGACTTCGGCCAAACATCGCTGTTCTCCCGCCTGCTGGAGATCGGCGACCCCACCGCCCCGCCGACGATCCGGGTGAGCGCCCTCGTGAAGCGGTCCGACCCTGCCGCGACCACGTTCGAGGCCGACCTGCCGCTGATCACCCTCGGGCAACGGGTCGCGTTCGCGGGCACCGGAGGACGGGCCGGGCTGCGGCTGACCTACAGCGCCGCGCAGGCGCACCGGTTCACCCTGGACGGGCGGATCCGGCTGCTCGACGTCTTCGGCACAACGTACGCGTTCGACGCCGCGCTGACGGTCGACGGCACCGGCATGACCGCCACCATCGCGCAGACCGGGCAGTCGATCGCCGCTCCGTTTGGCATCCCAGGCATCGCTTTGTCGAATCTGAAGCTCAACGTCGCCTACACCTGGGGCGCCACCCCGGGAGCGCGCAGTACCCGGTTCGTGCTGGGCGGCGAGCTGCGATTCGGGCCGGCGCCCAGCGGGAACCTGCCCGATACGCGGCCGGTGGTTCACGCCACCCTGGCGCTACGTGACGGCGTTCCGGTGCTGGTGCACGCGGCGCTCGCGGCCGATCTGCCGATCGCCGACTTCCTGAGCCAGTGCCTGACCGGAAGCGGCTGGCCAACCGACTTCACCGACCTGCGGCTGATGACGGGCAGCCGCATCTCGTACTACGCGGCGCAGGCCGACCCCCAAGGCGCGTTCGCCACGTACGAAGGCGTCACTTACACCGACGGGTTTACCGTGGCCGCGACGGTCCGGGTCACCATCGTCACGCCGACCACCGTGACCGGCCTCATCACCGTGACCAGGGAACGGCCGGAAGACACCGGCTTCACCTCGCTCAACGCCGCCCTGCGGCTCACGCAGCCCATCGACCTCGGCGTGCTGTCGCTGGCCGGAGCCGCCGCCATGCCGCCGGCCACCGGCGGCTACACCGGAGGGCCGACACTGGCCCTGCAGATCGGGCGTGCGCCGAAGCTGGCACTCGCCACCGGCGTCAACCTACTCGGCGCGCCGTTCGTGAGCGCCGAAGTCACCGTGCGGAAAGGAACAGACGGCGGAACCCGCCTCACCGGCACGATCACCGCCGGGCGTCCGGTGGAACCGTTCGGCACGCCGCAGTTCGGCTTCGCCTACGCCAGCCACCCCAGCGGGCAACCCACGTTCACCATCGAGAACTGGCCGCGGTTCTCGTGGGCGAGGCAGCTCATCGACTTTGCAGCCAAGATCAAGGAAATCTGCGGACAGGGCGGCTCACCCTGCGGCCGCATCACCGAGGCAGTCCAGGCCGCCTGCGACCCTGAGTTCAAGCTCACGCCGGCAGCCACGCTCGCGGGCACCGACCTGCGGTTCACCCTCACCGGCTCATACACCCTGACTATGAGGGGGGCTGCCACGCCGTTCCTGACGGCGACGCTGCCACCGTTCACCGTCAACGTGCCGATCACCACAAGCTGGGAATCTCTGCCCGGCGCGTTCGTCGTAGGCTTCGCCGCCGCATCGGCCGACATCGTCAAAGACCTGCTCCGCCACGCTGACCAGGCGGCGCTGCTGCTCGCGATGCTGTTCGGTCCGCAGGCGCTGGCCGTGGGGCTCAAACTGGCCTGCGACTCACTGGTGGACAGCGCCGTCGCGACCGCCGCGGAGGCCGCCTGGACGGCCATCGCCGCGGCGGGCGGCGCGCTGGCGGCCGCAGCCGTGGCCGCCGCGACCACAGCCGTCGCCGCGTCGTTGCAGGACTCGGCCGCCCATCCCCCGCAGCCCGGCATGCCAGGGCGGGCCGTGCTGCGGCACCTGGACTACGACCACGAAGCGTTCACCGCTTCCTGGGACGTGGCCTACGGCGCCTCCGGCTATGAGTTCGAAGTCCGCGATCCTCAAGGAGACCGCCTCGCGTTCACGCAGGTGAACACGGCGCTCTCGGCGGCTGTCACCGTACGGTCGAACCTGATCGGCAGAGGCATCCACGAGGGCCGAGTGCGTGCCCTGCGCGGCACGGACACCAGCGACTGGATGAGCCTGCAGATCTCGCTGCTGGACGCGCCGCAAGGGGTGACCGTGGTCGTCGCCCGCGACGAGGTCACGATCACATGGCAGCGCTCGACCGGCGCCAGCGGGTACGAGGCCGTCGTCATCGACTCTGACGGCACCGCGATCGCAACCCGCCGAACCGCCGACCTCAAGATCGTTTTCGCTGCTCCGCAGCTGGATGCCCGACAGCGATACTGGGCACAGGTCAGGGCCGGGGCCAGCAACTTTGGCCCCTGGTCGGAGCAGGTACTCCTTCCTCCAACCGCGTAGGAGTGCAACGTGCTGGAAGCCGCCAAGGCGGACAGGGCGGTTGCGAACCGGAGCAACGCTCTCAGCACGGAGAAGGTCCTGCGGACCTGCGGCCCCGACCACAGCTCATGGGTCCGCTTGTCGCTCCTGCACAGGGTGCATGCTTTCCGTGCCGGCCGTCAGCTCGGAGACAACCACCATCATGATGGCAAGGATGTGAACCTTGACCCCTCGAGGCGAATGAAGGTGTCGCCGAATGTGGTGTCGGGACGGGCGGAAACCCGGATGACGTGCCGCCCGGTCAGCGATCACGATAGGGGTCATGCTGGTCGATCACTTTCCGCCGGCCGGGCTGCGCCTGACCACGCCGCGGCTCGAACTGCGGCTGCCCTCGCCCGAGGAGCTGGCCGAGCTGGCCGGCCTGGCCGCCGACGGCGTCCATGACCCCGACGTCTCGCCGTTCCTCGTGCGGTGGACCGACGCGCCGCCCGCCGAGGCCGCGCGCAGCGTGGTCCACCACCACTGGTGGCAGCTCGGCGCGTGGACGCCGCAGGAGTGGTCACTCGACCTCACCGTGTTCCGGGACGGCGTGGTGGCCGGGCAGCAGAGCCTCTCCGCCCGGGACCTGGGCATCACGCGTCAGGTGCGCACCACCTCCTGGCTCGGCCGCCGCCACCAGGGGCGGGGGATCGGCACCGAGATGCGGGCCGCCGTACTCCACCTCGCCTTCGCCGGTCTGGACGCCGAGGTGGCGCTGTCCGGCGCGCTCGAGCACAACGTCGCCTCCCTGGCCGTCTCCCGCAAGCTCGGCTACGAGCCCGACGGCCACTGGCGGCACGCGCTGGACGGGAGGATGGTCGTGGAGCGCCGGTTGCGCCTGACCAGGGACGCGTGGGAACGGCACCGCACCGTTCCCGTCCAGATCGACGGGCTTGAGCCCTGCCTGCCCCTGATGGGCCTCGACGTGCCGTCGAGCCGCTGAGCTTGTCATTGAGCGCGTGCGCTGTGCCGCATGAATCCGACGGTCTGCGTGACCGGAACGAGCAGGCGACCGGCGGTCAACGCGATCCACAGGCCCGCCAGGCCCCAGGCCGTCGTCATCGGTGTCATGGCCAGAGCGAGCAGGCCGTCCCCCACGATGGCCGAGCCCAGGGTCCAGGTCGAGGCAAGTCCGCAAGGCACCCGGTCCGGGGTGGGCGCCGGTCGGCCCACCGCCTCGTCGGTCAACGGGTGGGCGCGCCCTGGCGAACGCCCGCACCGGGCTCAGTGCATGAGCTTGGTGGTGAGGGCCACGCGTGAGCTCACCCCCAGCTTGGCGTACGCGTTCCCCAGGTGATACTCGATCGTCTTGACGCTCAGCACCAGCTCCCTGGCCACCTGCCGGTTCGTCATCCCGGTGGCCACCAGCCGCGCCACCGCCTGCTCCTGCGGGGTCAGCCGCAGCAGCGGCGAGGCG
>NZ_JBSFTC010000169.1:0-23852 GCF_053590415.1 Nonomuraea sp. NPDC003201 | reverse complement strand
CCTGCGGCACCGCGACGTCGTGGGGCGGCGGCCCGGCTAGCGGGGCCATGCCGCCGCCAGTTCCGCCAGGTCGCTGACCTCGATGACCGTCACCCCGGCCGCCGCGGGCCGCCCGCCCTCCACCGGCTCACCCACCCGCACGAACAGCACCTCGTCGAAGCGCCGCCGCACGGCCGCCGCGTCCGCGAGACCGTCGAACGAGCCGCTGACCAGCACCAGCGCCCCGCCAGACCCCGCCCGCCGCAGCGCGTGGAGCGGCGCGTCCGCCTGCTCGGAGCGCTCCACCACGGCCAGCCGGTCCAGGACCTCCTCGGTCTCGCCCGGCCCGCCCTTGGAGTGCAGCAGCTCCCCCGCCCCCGTGAGCAGCCGCACGGGGAAGCGGTCGCGCGCCACCGCGCAGGCCACCGACGCCGCCACGTCCACGGCCAGCTCGAACTCGTCGTCCCCTTCGTAGGACGAGTGCCGCGTGTCCAGGACCGTGACGGTGCTCGGCAGGTTGACGTCGGTCAGCTCCTTGACCATGAGGACGCCGGTGCGGGCCGTGGAGCGCCAGTGGACGTGCCGCAGGTCATCCCCGATCACGTAGTCGCGCAGCCCGTTGAAGCTGATCGCCCCGTTCGGCGCGGAGCGCGAGTCGAGCCCGTCGAGTTGCCGCCGGCGGCCGGCGTGCGGCGGCGCGAGCGGCACCGTACGCGGCCGGACCAGGAGCAGGTCGGTGCGCCCGTACGCGATCGAGCGCCGCGCCAGCCCGAACGGGTCGGTGCGGTCGAGCAGCAGCGGCCCGACGGGCGTCTCCCCGCGCCGCCGGGTGGGCAGCCGGTACGACACCGTCCGCGCGGTGTCGCGCGCCAGCGCCGGCACCTCGACCGTGACGGACGTGCCCCGGCAGGTGTCGCGGGCCACCAGCCCGGCGTGGCGCCGGCGGCCGGTGTTGCGCACGTGCAGGAGGGCCACCGCGGGGTCGCCCCTGGCCACCTTCACCGGCGTCAGCTCCCGGCGCACGTCCAGCCCGGCGCCGCGCAGCGTCCACAGCGCGCCCGCGCCCACGGCGGCCAGCCCCGCCACCGCGAGGACCGCCGCCTGGGCGTACCCGAACGGCGCCCCCACGGCGTAGACCAGCACCGAGGCCGCCGCCAGGCCCCATCCCGCCCTGGTGATCATTCGCACTCCCAGAGCGGGGCCGCGGGGAAGCCCCCCTTCGGGGTGTCCATCAGCACGTCGTTGAGCCACCCGTTGCCGCGGCCGGACTCCACCTTGTTCCAGACGTCGCTGCTCATGCCCGTGTCCGTGTCGGTGAAGGCGGCGCCCTTCTGCTGGCAGAGCACGGTCATCGTGATGTACTCGCCCTTGGGGATGCGCCCCGCCTCGGCGCCGGCGCTGGGCCCGGAGCGGATCAGAGTGTCCCTGTTGTTGTTGTTGGCGTTCCTGAACTGGGCGGACGGCGGGCGCAGGTCGGCCGTGGCCTCCGCGCGCTCCTCGCTCTCGCCCGCCGCGTTCTTGGCCCGCAGCGTCCAGGTGTAGGACTGGCCGTTTTTGAGCCCGGTGACCTCCGCACCGGTGCCGTCGGGCGACCCCGGGTGGTTGCCGGGCCCGTCCAGCGTGTACGTGACGCCGCCGTCCCGCGCGTTCTCCGGGGCGGACCAGGTCAGGTCGGCGCCGTGGTTCTTGCCCTTGGCGGCGAAGCCGGACGGCCGGCCCGGCGCGACGCACGGGCGCACGGGCACGGACGGCTGGGACTCCACCTCGCCGCCGGACCACTCGGCGACCACCCGGAACGTGTACTCCTGGTCGCACCGGCCGCCGTTCACCCGGAACTGGTACGGCCCGTCGGGCTGCACGCGGGACGGCGTGACGTCGGACGCGCCCTTGAGCGTGTACGCCTTGACCGTGCCCTGGCGGGACGGCGTGAAGGTGACCTCCATCCAGCCGGGCCCGGACTTGGCCGTCACGGATCCCGGCGGATCGGGGGTCTGGGTCGGCGTCGGAGTGGGCGTCGGGGTCGGGGTCGGCGTGTCCGTAGGAGTGGGGGTCGGGGTGGGGGTCTTCGTCACGGTCACGGTCGGCGCGGCCGTCTTCGTCGTCGTCGGCACGGAGGTCGGCTTCCCGGTGGGCTGCCTGGTCGAGCGGGTGGGCACCTGGGTCGGCTGCACCACCGTGGGGGTGAAGGTCGGGATCGGCAGCGGCGTCGGCGTGTCCTTCTGGCCGAGCGCCTCGTCGTACTTGCCGACCCGGTGTCCCCTGCCGTCCTGCTCGATGACCAGGGCGGTCTCGCTGAACTGGTCGTTCACCCAGAGCAGCCCGTCCTTGACGAACACCTCCAGCGGTCCCGCCTTGCCCGTGACGACCTTCTCGGGCTCGAACGCCTTGGCCACCGTGTCGTACACGATGAGCCGGCCCTTGCTCTCGTCGGCGATGTAGACGCGCCGCCCGAGCGCCTGCGGCGCCCCCAGCTTGCCGCCCTTCACCGAGACCGTGGTCAGCCCGCCGCCGGCGGTGTCGACCAGGACGAGCGCGCCCTTCCTGGGCTCCAGGATCGGCACGATCTGGCTCTCGGCCACCGCCGGGACCAGCAGCCCGCCGCCGCCCGCGCCCGTCACCGTGCTGGGCAGGGACACCTGGAGCCGGGTGCCCGCCGGGCCGATCAGCATGGCGGAGGCGGCGGCGGAGTTCGTGACCAGCGGGGCGCCGTTCGCGAGCGTCAGGGTGAGCGGGTCACCGGGCTCGCCGACCGTCACGGCCTTGACCTGCCGGCCGTCCTTCACCTGGACCAGCGTGCCCTCCTCGGGCACCGGCACCCACAGCGTGCCGTCCTTGCCGAGGCCGGCCTGGCCGAGCGGCGCCTTGAGGGTGAGCGGGGAGCCGATCGTGCTCACTGTCAGCGGGTCGAGCTGCTGCACGGTGCCGGCCCGCGGGTCGACCCCGTACGCCTTTCCGCCGCCCATCACGATCTGCATGCCGCCCGCGCCGAGCGTGTTGGTCTGGGCGACCTCGAGCTGGGTGGGGTCGATGCGGCCGACCTTGCCCGTGGAGTCCATGACGAGCACGTTGTTGCCGTCCTGCACCACCTTGAGCGGCTCGCCCTCGGCGGAGGCCAGGTCCACGCGGCCGTCCAGCTGCCCGGACAGGCCGTTGGCGTGCACCACCTCACCGTTGAGCGCGCTGCCGAGCCACGCCCCGACGTCGGAGAGCTTGGGGCGGGCGCTGGAGACGCCCTGGCCCAGGAACAGGCCGACGCCGACCAGCACGGCGACGAGGGCGCCCGCGACGATTCCCGCCGCCCGCCGTCCCGCCGCATTCCGCCACCGAATGGCCACCGACTCACATCCCGTACGTGTACGTGCCCGCGGACACCCTAGGGGGGCGTCCGCGGATCGCGAGGTTCCTTCAAATAACCTGGAAGTGTCCGATCACCGGCTGTCACGCGTCCGATCGTCGATGGCCCGCAACTGCTCGTCCATGGACGACTCGAACGACTCCAGCACGCTGCCGAACTGCTCGTCGAGCAGCTCCCCGCCGGGCAGCGCGCCGCCCAGCGTCTCCGCCATGACGGCGTCGACCTTGGCGGCGACGTCGTCCTGGGCCTCCTGCGCGGCCCGCAACACGGCCTCGGCCAGCTTCTGGCTGTCCAGCCGCATGGCCCTGGGCGCGAGGACGACGTCCATGAGCCGGCCCGAGGCGCCGGCGGTCACGCGTACCTGACCGTCCGCCGCCTCGCCGTGGCCGACGACCACGTCGATCTCGCTCCTGAGCTCCTCGACGCGGGCCAGCATGTCCTCCGCCCGCGCGGTGATCCGTTCCAGCTCTTCGGGGTCGAAGTCGTTCACCGTACCTCCCGGGTCTCTGCGACGGGAGAGTACGGGGGAGACCCGCCATTTCGGAAAAAGTTGAAGCATGCGAAGTTTCATTGCTCTGACTAATGGATTAATGGCAGATTTCTCAGCGGCTGATCCGTGGGAAAGGTGCCATTTCATGAGCGGTGGAATCCGGATCGATCCGGGCGCGCTCCTGGCCGCGGGAAAGCGGTGCGAGGACGCGCGGGACGCGCTGAAGCCGTTGCTGCCCGACTTCGAGCGGAATGCCGCGCCGGCCGACGGCTGCTTCGGCCTTCTGGAGCGCGGCGGCAAGGAGCTGGAGGAGTCGTACCAGGAGTTCCACCAGGAGCTGCTCGGCTTCGCCAAGGACCTGGTGGCCAAGCTCGACGACACCGCCACCGGGCTGCGGGAGAGCGCGGAGCGGCTGGGGGGCGGCTGATGTCCGGCCCCTTCGCTCCCGTCGTCGACCTCGTCAACACGCTGAAGAACGCCGTCGCCTCGATCGGCGACGACGAGCAGGAGCAGCGCCTGCTGGCCATGGCCGCGGCCTGCCGCCGGCTCAAGAGCGGCATCGAGGGCCTGGAGCCGGCGCTCTCCCCCATCCCCGGCTCGCTCCAGGGGTGGATCGGCGGCGACGCGGACGTGTTCCGGCAGAAGTGGCGCGGCTACCTGGCCCCCGAGTTCCGGGCCACGGCGGCCGCGGGGCTCGGCAACGCCGCCGATGTGCTCGACCAGGCCGTGGAGGCGTCCAGGAAGACCAGGGAGGCGCTCAACCAGCTGATCACCTCGCTGATCGCGTCGGTGTCCGCGGGTGTCGTCGCGTCGCTGGCGGCGGCGGGCCTGAGCACGTTCGCGGTGTGGGCGTCCAGCGCCGCGACCGCCGCCCGCGGGGCGGCGACGGCCACCGGCATCCTGAGCCGCTTCGCCGCGGTGCGCGCCGCCGCGGCGGCGGCCGTGCGCGGGTTCTCGACGATGATGGGCAGGTCGGGCCTGGTGCGCGGCCTCAGCATGTACGCCGGCGGCGGCTTCCGCCAGACGGCCATGGCCGCCCTGGGGAAGTACGGCCAGATCCACGGCTGGTCGTTCGGCGGCAACCTGCTGGCGGGCGGCGTGGCCAGGGGCGTCTTCGGCCAGAACCCCCTCGACATCTCCGTCCTCTCCCTCGCCCAGACCGCCAACGCCTCCACCGTCGCCGGCTTCACCGGGCCCCTCGGCCAGACGAAGTACTTCACCGGGCTCGCCGCCAGCCGCCCGCTCGTGAACAACGTGGCCATGGGCGCCCTCGCGGGCGGCGTGCCGGCCTTCTGGAACGCCAGGGTGGAGGGCAAGTCGTGGAGTGCCACGCTCGGGGACGTGGCGCTGTTCAGCGGCATCGCGGGCGGGTTCAACGGGGCGGTCGGGCGGCTGTTCAACCCGGCGCAGGGCCAGTGGGGCGTGCCGTCGCCCGCCTGGTTCAAGAAGCTGCCGCCGATGGCGCAGAGCTCGCTGCTGGGCTTCGCGCCCAGCGTGGGGCTCCGGCTGGCGGTGCCCTTCGCCCCCTCCTCGCCGCCGCCCCAGCTCGACCGTTAACGGCGCCGGGCCGTCAGGGCGAAACGGCGGGCGGTCGCTTGGAGCGGCATGTCATCGTGCAGGACGCGGAGGCGGTCCTCGTACGCGCCGGCGTCGAAGCCCGGGACCTGCCAGGAGACGACCCGCAGGTAGAGCACGAGCGCTCCGACGTCGTGGAACTCGACCGGGTAGCCGGCCTCCGCGCTCCAGGTGACCTCGAGTCCGGCGGCGTCGAGCGCGGCGGCCGCGCCGGCGAGGTCCCAGGTGTGGTCCTCGTGCGGCGGACCGCCCAGCGCCGCGTTGAGCTCCTCCAGGTCGCGCCCGGCCACCTGCTGGGTGACGAACGTGCCGCCCCCGGCCAGGAGGCGGCGGATCTCGTGCGGTTCGTACGACTCGTGCCGGTCGACGATCAGCTCGAACGAGCCGTCGGGGAAGTGCCCGCTGGACTCGGCCACCTCGACGCCCAGCGGCTCCAGGCGGTCGCGGGCGATCGGGAGGTTCGGCGGGTGGCCCTCGGTGGCGGCGGTGCGCGGCGGGAGCGGCGTCAGGGACGCCAGCAGCTCGCCCCCTCCGGTGCCGAGGTCCAGCAGCGACGGCGTCAACGGGAGCCGGTCGCGCACCAGCCGCTCGTAGTCCCAGGGCAGGTCGCCGGCCGTGGTCATCCGGCCGCGGAACACCGCCCAGTCCCACCCCTCGAACGGCGTGGCCAGCGCGTCGCGGATCAGCTCCTCGTAGCCCATGGGCATGATCGTGCCCCGGGGACCGGCCGTTCCGCACGTCCTTTTCGCCCGGTCACTCGGGCGGGGGCGGCCCGTCCGGCGCGGGCATCCGGGAGAGCGCGACGATCCGTTCCAGCGCCGCCGCGTGCCGCTGGAACGCCAGCCGCCCCGCGGGGGTCAGCCGCACGTACGTGCGCCGCGCCCGCTTGTCCTGCCCCTTGTGCACCTCCACGTACCCGGCGCCGGCCAGTGCGGAGACCTGCTTGGACAGCGCCGAGTCGCTGGTGCCGATCGTGTCCCTGACGAACCCGAAGTCGACCCAGTCGGCCGGCGCCAGCACCGCGACCACCGACAGCCGCGCGGGCACGTGCAGGAACTCATCGAACTGTGGATCCATTAGCCTGCAGCGCAATCCATGTGATGATCCTGCGGGCCACGGGCATGACCGCGATGTACACGAGGGCCGCCAGAGCACCGCCGACCATGGCCTGCGACAGGAAACCGTGTGCCGGCAGACCGAACAAGGCGAAGCCGACGATCCGGCCGATGACGAAGAAGACGAAGAGAAAGGGCGTCACGCCGATCATGACCCCGATCATCGGGAGCACGGGCTTCGGCTGGACGGAGATCCCGAGCGAGTACAGGAGTCCCACGCCGATGAACACGGCGAGCCCGAGCCCGCGAGCGAGGGCACTCCAAGGCTGATCGAGATCGATCGACGTGAACATGGCGAAGAGCGCGAGCGCCGAGATGATCACAAAGGACCAGGGGAAGATCTTGCGGACCATCTCCTCGCGGGTCTTGTCCTGGAAGGCCCGGATCTGGTCAAGCGAAGCCTGGGCATCCTGCGGATTCATCTGCCACCCCCGTGGTCGACTACTTTCCTATGAGGAAAGTACCATCTACTTTCCTCATAGGAAAGTGGTGCCGGGCGTGCTCTCGCGCAGGACGACCCGGGCCGGGAGCCGCACGTCGTCCGCGCTCTCCTCGTCCGACAGCGCGAGCCGCATCGCGCTCAGGCCCGCCTCCCGCAGCGGCACCGCCACGGAGGTGAGGGCGGGTACCACGTCCAGCGCCGAGGCGATGTCGTCGAAGCCCGCCACCCCGATGTCCGCGCCCGGGACCATCCCGGCGTCGCGGAAGGCCGTCATGGCGCCGATCGCCATCACGTCGTTGACCGCGAACACCGCCTCCACGTCCGCCAACCCCCGCTCCACCAGCCGGCGCGCCGCGTCGTAGCCGCCCGCGTGGGTGAAGGCCGTCTCGATCGCCAGCGGCTCGGGCACGCCGGGGCCCAGCCCCGCGCGGAAGCCCTCGTGGCGGTCGCGGGACGTGCGCAGCTCGCCGGCGGCGTGGAAGACGGCGAAGCGCCGGTATCCCGCCTCCACCAGCGCCCGCGCGAGGTCGCGGGCGCCGCCGTGGTTGTCGATCGTGACGGTGCCGAACGGCAGGTCCCGCTGGCTGATCATGACGACCCGCCCGCCCGCCGTCCGGTACTCCTCCAGCTCCTCGATGAGCGAGTCCCGGGTCGCGGAGCCCGCGACCCGGCTGCCCGCGACGATGATCACGCGTGGCCGCCGGCCCCGCAGCGTCCTGACGATCTCCAGCTCGCGCTCGGGCGACCCGTCGGCCACCGCCATGGTGACGATGAGCCGCGCGGCCTCGGCCGCCTGGGTGACCCCGGCGGCGATGGAGGAGAAGTAGGGGTCGGCCACGTCGCGCACCACCAGCGCGACGGTCCTGGTCGAACCCTTCGCGATGGCCTGCGCCGACAGGTGCGGCTCGTAGTTGAGCTTGGCCGCCGCCGCGCGCACCCTGGAGACGTTCTCGGACCTGACGTTGCGCGTGCTGCCGTTGAGCGCGCGCGACGCCGTCGCGATGGACACGCCCGCCTCGCGGGCGACGTCGTGCAGGGTGGGCGGGGCCGTGGACCCCTCCTCCATACCGGTCATTCTGTCACCAGAGTCAGCGGGTCGCTCCTGGTCACACCCGCCGCGTTCGCCAGCTCGGCCACGTACGTGCGCGTCCCCGCCGTCCGTCCGGACAGGACGGTGGCGGCGCTCTGCGCGGCCGGGGTGGCGGCGTCGAGCTGCCGGCTGTCGATGAGGACCCCGTCCTCGTAGAGGCGGTAGGAGGTGGCGTTGGTGCCCCACCACATGTTCATGCGGATGGTGTACTCGCCGTCGCCGTCCCAGTTGTCCGAGCTGATCACGGGTTTGCCCGGGTTCGCGTCGGTCACGACGACCCGCACCGACGTTGTGGCGGTCCGGCCCGCCTGGTTGAGCAGCTCGCCGGTGTAGACGTAGGCGCCGTTGGGGCGGCCGGTGACGGGGACGGTGGCCTTCTGGGCCGACGGCGTCCTCGGGGTGAGGTCGCGCCTGGCGATCTCCTTGCCGTTCTCGTACAGGACGAACACGCCGGCGTTGACGCCGTACCAGAGGTTCATGGTCACGTCGTAGGTGCCGTCGTGGAGGCCGTGCCGCCACCCGCTCGTGGTCGAGAGCGCCGCCCGCGCGGGCGGCGCGGTGGCGCCGTCCTGCGGCAGCTGGGGCTCGGGGCGGGTGACCTTGATCCGGTACGTGGCGTCGGCCGTGCCGTCCTCGGCGACCACCTTGACCGCGACCTCGGTGTCCCCGATCGGGAGCGGCACGGGCGGGGCGGAGGCGCCGCTCGCGACCGGCTGCCCCTGGACCGTGATGGCGGACTTCGGGTTGAGCGCGGTCGGCGTGAACCCGACCCGATCCCCGGGGACGGTCAGGGCGTAGGCGAGGACATCGGGGTCGAAGGCCGGCTCCAGCGTGCCCGCGTCCGGGACGAGGCCGGACAGGGTGGTGTCCTGGGCGAGCGGGCGGCGCCTGATCTGGAGGGTGTGGGTGGCCTCGGTGCCGTCCTCGGCGGTGACCACGACGGGCACCTCGGCCCCGGTCGCGCCCAGCGTGACCTTCCGCGTCGCCTGCGCGCCGGCGGTGCGCTCGCCGGAGATGCTCACCGACCTGGAGAACGGGCTGCGGGCCACGGCGGTCACCTCCACCTCGGTGACCCGGGCGGGCACGTCCAGCACGTCGCCGTCGGGCGTGCCCTGGCTGGTGCCGACGCTGAGCAGGCCCGCGTCGTCGCGGGCGAGGCCGACCCCCTGGGCGACCCGGAGGTCGTCGAGGTGGATGCCGCCGTAGTTGGTGCTGTTGGCGTAGTAGTCGATCTGCGCCACGGTGTCCATCGCGGTCCTGAACGCGGCCCCTTCGAGCGCCTTCCGGCCGTCGATCAGCAGGTCGAAGCGCTGGTTGACGGTGTCGATCACGGCCTTGACGTGGTACCAGCGGCCCGGCTCGTACGCGCCCACCGTGCGCGTGGTCGTGCCCGCGTAGGCGACGATCGTGTTCTTGGTGAAGGCGAGGCTGACGGCGTTCTGCCCGCTCGCGTTCCTGACATAGGGGACGGACCACCAGTGGTTGCCCGAGGTGTAGGGCTGCTCGCTCATGACGCGGGCCTCGACGGTCACGACGCCCTTGAGCGCGAACGTCCGGGAGACACTGGTGCTGCCGCTGTTCGCGGTGCGGGTGAGCTTCAGGCTCTTGCCGCCCGGCGTCTCGACGACCTCCACGCTCCCGCCCGCGGCGCTCACGGTGAGGCCGTCACCGCTGGTCAGCGGCCCGGTCGGCAGGTCGTCGAAGTCGTGCACGGCCACGTAGTCCGGGATCGGGCGGACGAGGAGCAGCGCACCCGCGTCGGTCGCGGTGGCCGCCTCCACGGTCAGCCCTGATCGGCTGGCCGTCACGTATCCGCCGGACGCGGCCTGGACCAGATACCCCTCCCCCACCGGGACGTTCTCCACGGTGAAGGCGCCGTCGGGGCCGCTGGTCGCGGTGGCGAGCGCCTGGTCGCCGTCCTTGACGGTGACCGTGGCGCCGGGCAGCGGGCGGGCGGCCTGGTCGAGCACGCGTCCGGTGACCGAGCCGACCGTGCCGGCCGAGGCCATGGTCAGGCGGACGGTGACGGTGTTGCCGGGGCGCACGTTCACGGTCTCGGTGGCGCTCGCGTAGCCGTTCCTGGCGGCGGTCACCTCGACGCCGTCGGCGAAGGGGAGGCCCCTGATCGCGAAGCGGCCGTCGGCGCCGGTGGTCGCCGTCCTGCCCGCCGCCGTCACGGTCGCCCCCGCGACGGGGGCGCCCGAGGGGGTGCGGGCGGTGCCGGTGACGGACTCGGTGGTGGCGTCCTGGGCGGTGGTGTACTCGAAGGCGCCGATGTCCGCGCCGCCGTTGTAGAGCGGGGTCCCGGCGTAGTCGCGACCACCGTTCCCGGCGATCTCGACGCCCGCGTCGATCGCGTACGAGCCGGAGGAGACGCGCAGGCCGTACGCGGTGTCGAGCCGGGGGCCCGACTCCGGCGTGCCGTACGGGCCGGTCGGCGGCGCCTTCGCGAACAGCGGGTCGGCCACCACGGCGCCGGTGTCGCCGTCCGGGACCCTGAGGTCGGCGCCGCCGTACAGGTTGTGGCTGTAGGCGATGGTCGGGCTGGTCGTCAGCGTCGCCGGGCGCGTGGAGTACAGGAGGTTGTCGGAGATGTCGTAGCGGGCCTCGAGGTAGGAGCCGTACCCGTAGATGAGGTGGTCGCTCCTGTCGTTGTAGATCGTGTTGTTGTAGACCTTGGCGGTCGCGGCCCGGTCGGAGTGCAGGTAGATCTGGTAGCGGGTGTTGCTCGCGATCACGTTGTTCCTGACCACGGCGTCACCGAACGCGAACTGGCACAGCAGCACGCCGTCGCCGTTGCCGTGCAGGTAGTTGTACTGCACGACCTGCCGGGTGGTGCCCTTGTCCGGGTCGATCCCGTTGGAGTCGGCGCCGCCGGCCTTCTGCTGCGTCTCGTACACCTCGTTGAACTGGAACGTCACGTCGTCGGCGTAGTACGACTCGATGCCCGAGGTGCCCGCCCGGTAGACGACGTTGTGCTCGACCAGCGCGCCCCGGACGTTCGTGAGGTACATGCCGTTGCAGCCGTAGGCCGTGTCGGCCTGGGTGACGTGGTTGTTCCTGATGACGATGTTCGTGTGCGGGGTGAACTTGGGGTCGTCGGCGTTCTGCCGCGTGCCCCAGCCGGTGGCCGTGGCGATCGTCTCGCCCGCGTCGTTCTTGCCGTCCCCGGTGTACTGCTTGAACACGATCCCGGCGAACGAGGTGTTGGCGACCGTGGAGTTCTGGATGACCACGTCGTTCAGCACGGTCGCCTTGTCCGGCGGCATGTGGATGTCGGGCACCGTCGTGTCGAACACGATGCCGCCCGTCTTCTTCGAGCCGTCCCACCCGGTTTTGAAGCGCACGCCGGGCGCGTTGTTGTCGGTGCTGCCGCTGATCCAGTTGACCTGGCCGGTGACGTCGTGCACGGCCACCCCGTCGATGACGAAGCCGTCGAGGGTCCGGCTGTTGTCGCCGGAGACGTGGATGCCGCGCAGGTCGCGCAGGTTCTCGCCGGGGGTGCCCGTCGGCGGGACCTCGTTCGTGACCTCCAGGTTGCGGATGGTCCAGAACTCCTGGTTGAACAGCCGGACGGCGTCGCCGACCTGGCCCGCGCCGTCGATGCGGGGCTTGCCGCCCTCGCCGTACCTGTCGACGGTGATCGGCGCGCCGCTCTCGCCCGAGCCCTTGGGCCAGAGCTGGCCGGTCCACCGCTGTCCGGCGCGCAGCAGGATGCGGTCGCCCGGGCGGAACGTGGTGTCGTTCACCTTGCCCAGGCTCTTCCAGGGGTGTGCCTGGTCGAGGCCCGAGGCCGAGTCGTCGCCCGTCGCGGCGTCGACGTAGTACGTGGTGCCCGCCGTGGCCGTGGCCGTGACTGTGGCCGTGACTGTGGCCGTGGGCAGGGTGGATATCAGGATCATGGCAGCGGTCAGCAGTTGGGGGAACATCGCCGGGCTCCTGGGGGGTGATTTCGGCGCGCCCCTCGCAGGGCGCGCCGGTGGGCGATCAGCTCGGTTCTGGGGTGTGGACGATCGGGTGGGCCACGTCGTGCGCGCGGAGGTTGCCGCACATGCCCCACCGGTCGTGCGGCGGGCTCTCCATCAGGGCGGAGCGCCGCAGATGCGCGCCGTCGCCGCGCTCCAGTGCGTCGAGGATCCCGGCGGTACGGCGGGTCTCCTCGGCGACCGTGTCCTCCCAGATCGTGCGCCAGGCCGCGGCCTTGGGGCGCACGAGCGCGATGGCGTGGTCGTAGAAGCGGTGCAGCGGGGCCAGGTCGCCGTCGGCTGCGGCGTCGGCCAGGCGCAGGAAACCCTCGACGGCCAGCTCGCGCCGGCGCCGTACGGCCTCCTCGATGTCACAGAGCGCGCCGGGCGCGAGTCCTTCAGGGGGAGTGGAGGACGCGGGTGGCCCGCCGGTCGGAAGCGGTCCGCCGGACGGGGGCGACGGGGGCAGGGTCGCGGCCTGGCGGTAGCGCTCGGGGTCGGCCACGATCTCCGGGGGGAACGTCATGACCGCGTCCCCGGCCTCGGGCAGGCCCGCGTTCGACATCACGACCACCACCTCCAGGCCGCCCCCATTTTCGGCGCGGTTGACCGCGCGGTGGATGGTGCCGGGCGTGAACCACACGGTCGTCCCGGCGCTCAGCGCGGTCTCGCGCAGCCCGTTCACGTCGAGCGTCTGCAGCGTGCCGTGCCCGCCGATGACCACGTACGCCTCCGTCGAGGCCGTGTGCAGGTGCGGCGTGCCGCCCTCCAGGCCGTCGGCGCACGGGCTGCCCGAGTAGACCGACAGGCGGCTGACGGACGTGCCTCCGGGGAACGTCATGCCAGCGCCGCCCTCCCCTGCTTGGCCAGCAGCTCCGTGCCCTCCTCGCCCCGGTCGCCGTCGGCGATCACGACCGCGTACCGGAACCGCAGCGACTGCCCGTCCGGCAGCTCGACCTCCTCGCTGAAGAACGGCGCCGGGCACAGGCAGGCGAAGTCCTCGCTGCGCGCGAACCACTGCGGCGGGTGCTGCGGGTTGTCGGCGGCGTCCACCATGACGACCGTGGAGTGGTCGCCGCTCTCGTCGTGCCGGCCGCGGAAGCCGAACCACTCGGCGCGCGTGCCGCGCAGCTCGTCCCCGCCCGCGCCGGCGGGCGACTGGATGATCCCGCCGGTGAACGACCGGGGCCCGCGCCAGAAGAGCCCGCCGTACCCGGCGTTCTCGCGGCCCTTCGTGGTCGGGGAGCCGAACGCGAGCGTGCCGCCCGACACGTTGGTCATCTCCGTGTCGAACACCAGCGCCCACGTGGCCTCGTCCACGACGTGCGCGGCCAGCGAGCGCCGCTCCTCGATGACCGGGCCGCCGGCCTGCGCGGTCCAGTCGAGCGTGTGCCCGAGCTCGACCCGCTCGCCGGTGGCCGCCAGGGTGGTCATCTCGCGGTGCGTGGCGCTGCCGTTGTTCTCGAGCTGCACGTAGAACCGGCCGTGCACGTACGTCGGCCCGCCCCAGAAGTTGTGCTCCCCGACGTGCGGCAGCGACCAGGCGATGCCCTTGTGCCAGACGTGGTCGTGCGGCCGGAACAGCGACACCAGCCGGCCGCCGAGGGTGCGGATCGGGTGCAGGTACGGCTTGGGCGACTCCAGCACCGGCGTGTCGGGGCTGTAGACGTACGTGAACAGCTCGACGTCGCCGGCCGCGACGGTCACCGACCGGCCGAGCGCGTGCGTGGCCTGCAGGGTCACGGGTTCCTCACCTTTTCCCAGGGGGCGCCCGTGCCGTCCATGCGCCGGGCGAACGGGCTGTCAGCAGTGATCTGTCCGGCCTGTACGCGTTCGCCGGTGAAGGCGGAGGTGTACAGCGCGGCGATGAACTCCATCGTCCGGCGGGTGTCCTCGGCGGTGACCGGAGGCGCCTCGCCCCGGTCGAGCGCGTCGAAGACGGCGGCGAGCCAGCCGTCGTGGCCGCTCGACGTGGTCGTGCGCCCCTGCGCCCACAGCTCCGACACGCTCTCCTGGCCCGGCGCCGGGGTCACGGTCCAGTCGTCGTCGGTGTAGCCGTACAGGTGCTCCACCTCGACGGTGGCGCGCTCGTAGTCGAAACGGAGCTGGGAGGTCTGCCTCGGGGACACGACGGAGTTGACGATCGTGGCCACGGCGCCGTTCTCGAACGTCACCAGCGCCAGCGACACGTCCTCGGTGTCCACCGGGCGCGCCTGGCGGGCGGCCACGGCCGTGACCTCGCGCCACGGGCCGAGCACCGAGAACAGCAGGTCGAACTGGTGGATGCCGTGCCCCATCGTCGGGCCGCCGCCCTCCGACTCCCACGTGCCGCGCCACGGCACCGCGTAGTACGCCTCGTCGCGGTACCACTGGGTGTTGCAGGTGGCCAGCAGCGGGCGGCCCAGCTCGCCGGCCTCCTGGAGGCGGCGCAGCCGGAGCGCGCCCGCCCCGAAGCGGTGCTGCAGGACGGTCGCGACGTGCGCCGTAGAGCGGCGCTCCGCCTCGATCACCGCGTCGAACTCCGCGAGCGAGAGCGTCGGCGGCTTCTCCACCAGCGCCGTGACCCCGGCCTCCAGGCACGCGATGGCCAGCGGGGCGTGCAGCTGGGGCGGCGTGCACAGGTGGACGAGGTCCACCTGCTCCTCCCGCAGCAGGTCGTCCAGGCTCGCGTGGGTGCTCGGCCCGCCGTACTTCCCGGCGAACTCGCCCGCCCGCCCGGCGTCCACGTCCGCCACCGCCACGAGCTCGGCCCGCCCCGACCCGAGCAGGGCCTGCGCGTGCGCGTGGGCGATCGCGCCGGTCCCGACGATCGCGGCCCGGTAGTTCCGTTGACTCAAGATGTTGCTCCTATGTGGGGGTGTGTCAGGCGCCGTCGATCTCGGCCTGCAGTTCCGTGATGAACGACTTGGCCGCCTGCTCCGGCGTCTCCCGGTCGAACAGCACCTCTTCCGTGTGCCGTTTGATGATGGCTTCGAGATCGCTGGCGCCGTTCGGGGTCACTCTAGGGGCTTGCCCGACTTTGGCGGTGTCCAGGTACTGCGCAGCGGCTTTGTCCGTTTCAGTGAGCTTCGGGGTGATGGCCGCGCGGATCTTCCTGTTCGCGGGGACGCCGCGGTCGGTCAGCAGGATGTCGGCCGCCTCCTGGCTGTTGGCCAGGAAGTCCACGAACAGCGCGGCCTCGGCCGGGTGTTTGCTGCGCGACGAGATCGACCAGTACATCGAGGACTTGAAGTACGCGCCGGGCGACTTGGCCTGCGTCTCGCCGGGGAGCCTGAGCAGCTTCAGCTTGGCGCCGCTCGCCGTGGTCAGCGAGCTGAGCTGGGTGTTCCACCAGGTGGCGAAGACCGACGCGTTCGTGGCCGTGCCCGACTGGTCGAGCGAGCCGCCGGCCCGCTCGATGGTGACCGACGGCGACGGCGTGACGCCCTGCTTGGCCAGGTCCCTGATGTAGGTCCAGTACGAGGCCAGCACCTCCGGCGGGACGGCGACCTTGCCGTTCGCGTCGAACAGGGCCGCGCCCGCCTGCCTGGCCCAGATGTTGACCCCGCCCGCCTCGAAGCCCAGTGACTGCAGGCCGGTGACCTTGCCGCCGCCCGCCTTCGACACCTCGTCGCCGACCTTCTTCAGGTCCTCCCACGACCAGGTGCCGTCGTCCGGCAGCTTGATCTTGAACTGGTCGAGGAGGTCGGTGTTGGCGACGATCGCGTACGTGGACAGGCCGACGGGGAGCGCGTACTGCTTGCCCTTGACCACGCCCGTGTCCAGGGCGGACTTGTCGAAGTCGGCGGTCTTGAGGTGTTTGCCGGCGGTGCCGAGGTCGAGCAGGGCGCCGCGCTCGGCGTACGAGGAGAGGTAGAGCTCGTCCATCTGGATGACGTCCGGCGCGTCGTTGGCCGCCACCGTGGTCGCGAGGCTCTCCCAGTAGCCGTTCCAGTCCTTGAACTCGCCCTTGACCGTGATGCTCGGGTACTTCTTCTGGAAGAGGTCGATGACCTGCTGGGTGCGCTTGTGCCGTTCGTCCGCGCCCCACCAGGTGAAGCGGAGGGTGACCGGGTCCTTCGACAGCTCCTGACCGGCGCTGCCGCCACTGCCGCACGCGCTGAGCATGAGCACCGACGCCATGGCGAGGGCTATTCGTCGCATGATGATTCCTCTTCGCGGGGGGTTACTTGCCGCCGGTCGTGGCGATGCCTCGGATGAGGTAGCGCTGGCCGACGAGGAAGGCGATGAAGACCGGGGCCAGGGACACCACGCTCATGGCGAACATGGATCCCCATGAGGTCGAGACCGTGGCGTCCACGAACGAGCGCAGCGCCACCGGCACCGTGTACATCTCCGGGTCCGTCAGGTAGATGAGCTGGCTGAAGAAGTCGTTCCAGGTCCAGATGAACGTGAAGATCACCGTGGTGGCGAGCGCCGGGAGCATCAGCGGCAGGATGATCCGCAGGAAGATCCTCGGATGGCCGCAGCCGTCGATCCTGGCCGCCTCGTCCAGTTCGCGCGGCAGGCCGCGGATGAACTGCACCATGAGGAAGACGAAGAACGCGTCCGTGGCCAGGAACTTCGGCACCACCAGCGGCAGGAACGTGTTCACCCAGTCGAGCTGGGAGAACAGGATGTACTGCGGCACGATGATCACGTGGATCGGCAGCATGATGGTGCCGAGCATGATCGCGAACCACAGGCGCTTGCCGGTGAACTCCAGCCTGGCGAACGCGTACGCGGCCATCGAGCAGGACACCAGGTTCCCGACGATGCAGGCCAGCACGAGGATGGCCGAGTTGGCCAGGTAGTGGCCGAACGGGGAGGCCAGCGCGGTCCAGCCGGCGCCGTAGTTCTGGGTCTGGAGGCCGTCGAGGATCAGGCCGGGGCGGCGGAAGATCTCGTTGTCGGGCCTCAGGGAGCTGACCACCATCCACAGCACCGGGTACAGCATGACCAGGGCGAGGAGGATGAGGGCGGCGTGCTTGATCAGCTTTCGGAGTTCAGTCATCGTAAACGACCCAGAATTTGGCGGCCCAGAAGTTCACGGCGGTGAAGCCGGCGATGATCACCAGGAGCAGCCAGGCGAGCGCCGAGGCGTACCCCATGTCGAAGTTGTGGAACCCGCGTTGATACAGGTAGAGCGTGTAGAACAGGGTCGAGTCGGACGGCCCGCCGGTGCCGCCCGAGACCACGAACGCCTGCGTGAACGACTGGAACGCGTGGATGATCTGCAGGACCAGGTTGAAGAAGACGATCGGTGACAGGAGCGGGATCGTGATGCTCCTGAACTGCGTCCACTTCCCCGCCCCGTCCGTGGCCGCCGCCTCGTAGTACATCCTCGGGATCTGGCGCAGCCCGGCCAGGAAGATCACCATCGGGGCGCCGAACGTCCAGACGTTCAGGATGATCAGCGTCGACAGCGCGGTGTCCGGGTCGGAGATCCAGCCGCGGCCCTCGATGCCGAACAGCTGGTTGACCAGCCCGTCGGCGCCGAAGATCTGCCGCCACAGCACCGCGATGGCCACGCTGGAGCCGAGCAGCGACGGCAGGTAGAACGCCGACCGGTAGAACGCCAGCCCGCGCAGCCCCTTGTCGAGCAGCAGCGCCAGCCCCAGGGCGGCGGCCAGCTGCAGCGGGACGGAGACGACGACGTAGATCAGCGTGACGCCGAGCGCCCGGTGGAGGCGGACGTCGGTGAGCATGCGGGCGAAGTTGTCCAGGCCGTTGAAGGTCGGGGGCTGGATGAGGTTGTAGTCGGTGAAGCCCAGCACGAAGGAGGCCACGATCGGGCCGGCCGTGATGAGCAGCAGGCCGACGAACCAGGGGGCGAGGAACGCGAAGGCGGCCTTGTTGTCCCGATTGCCGCCGCCGAGGGGGCCGCGGCTGCCTTTGCGCATGCGCTGGAGCTCGCCGAGAGCACTCACACGTGACCTCCTGGGGTTGCTGGAAAACGTATTCCGTCGGAAAACGTATTCCGCAGTTTGCACGGGCGTTACCTACGCGTCAAGGGTGTTACCGACCGGCTACAGCGGCCGAGACCGCCCGGTGCGGCGACCCGTTCGACACCGCCATGGGCAGCACCCACGGCCCCAGACCACCACCGTCGCGAAGCGCTCACGGGCCCAGCACCACCACCGTCGCGAAGCGCTCACGGCCCGCCAGCGCCACCACCAGCGGGGCGCAACTCGGCGGGCCCGGTGCCGCCACCGCCGCCATCCCCGGAAGCGGGCACAAGCGCGTGCGAAGGAAGGGTTATTTCCGCGGGCGGGTGCTTTCGCGCACGATCAGCCGCCCTTCCAGGGTGAGCCGCCGCCCCGCACCCGCATTTCCCAGTGCGAAACGGATCGCCTCCGCCCCCGCCTGCGCCAGCGGAAGCGCGACGGTCGTCAATCGCGGCGTCACATCCCCGGCGAGCGGAATATCGTCGATGCCCGTCACGGAAACGTCCTCGGGAACCGCCAGCCCGGCGGCGCGAAATCCCGACATCGCGCCGATGGCGACGGTGTCGTTGACCGCGAGAACCGCGTCCGTGCCGGACATCCCCTCCCCCGCCAGCCGCCGCGCCGCGTCGAATCCGCCCTGGCGGCTGACTTCGCAATAAACGATCCGGATATCCCGCTCGTCAAGGCCCCCGGCGCGAAGTCCGGCCATGAAACCGGCCGTACGCGAGCCCATGTTGCGAAGCTCGCGAACGCCACCGAATATCGCCACCCGCCGGTGCCCGGTTTCCGCCACGAATGCGCCCGCCGAGCGCCCGGCCGCGAAATCGTCGAATCCGATCGCGTCGAAAGTCATGTCCGTCTCGCCGACGATGACGACCCGGCCGCCCTCCCGTTCGTACGAACCGAGCTCCTTCAGCAGCCGCCCGCCGAGCGCGTTCGCCATGAACCGGCTGGAGGTCAGCACCAGCGCGCGCGGCCGCAGCGAGCGCAGCACCCGGACCGTCTCGAGCTGCCGCTCGACCGCTCCCATGGTGGACGAGACGGTGACGAACGCGCCGGCCGTACGGGCTTCGCGTTCCATCGCGGCCACGACCACGGCCATGGACGGCGTCGTGAGGTCGTCGGCGACGAGCGCGATCGAGTCGCTCGCCCGGCGCATCGCCCTGGCCGAGGCGTCCACCGTGTACCGCAGGGCCGCCGCCGCGGCGAGCACGCGGGCCTCGTTCTCGGGCGCCACCTTACGCGTGCTGCCGCCCAGGACCCTGGACGCGGTGGAGATCGAGACTCCGGCCGCCGCGGCCACGTCGTGCAGCGTGACCGTGGGCCTCGCCGCATGGGGCATCCGCAGTGTCCTTTCCGGCGGTGAACAGACCGGTTTAGAAGAGTACCCGTACCGGATCGGCGGGCCCGCTCACCTGCCAGGCGCATCGTCCGTAAGGCCGAGAGTGTCATGCGTTCGGGATGACCCGTGTCATGGGGACCCGGTGACACGGCTCATGGGGACCCGGTGACACAGCGGACTAACCTCACGAGCCCGGCTCAATCATGCTGACGACCATGACATCCCTCCGATTCAGGACACTGCTATCGACCGTGGGCCGTGCCGGACGGCTGGCCCTCGCGACCGGGATGGGGGCCGTGCTCGCCGCGGCGACCCTCACCGCGCCGGCCGCCGCGCAGACGACGAGCGCCACCGGGACGAGCCAGGACGGCGGGCTGGACCGGCAGGCGCTCCGGAAGTCCCTGGACGCCGTCCATGAGGCGGGCATGTACGGCATCTACTCGCAGGTTCGCGACCAGGGTCAGACCTGGCAGGGCGCGTCCGGCGTGGCCGATGTCGACACGCGCCGCCCCGTACGGCCCGGCATGGTGCACCGGGTGGGCAGCATCACCAAGACGTTCGTCTCGGTGGCCATTCTCCAGCAGGTGGCGCGCGGCGCCATCGACCTGGACGCCCCGATCGGCCGCTACCTCCCCGACCTCGTCCCGGGTGACCGCGGCCAGCGGATCACCGTACGGATGCTGCTCAACCACACCAGCCACATCGGCGACTACATCGGCTCGGCGTTCCCGTCGCTGCTGGAGGGCTCGGGCAAGAGCCTGGACGACAACCGCTTCCGCACGTTCACCCCGAAGGAACTGGTCGGGATGGGCCTGGCCGCCGCCCCGACCGGCGAGCCCGGGGCGATCCCCGGGTCGTACTCGAACACCAACTACATCCTGGCCGGCCTGCTCCTGGAGAAGGTGACGGGCACGGACGCCGAGCGGTACATCACCCGCAACGTCATCCGCAAGGCGGGCCTGCGGCACACGTCCTTCCCGCGCACCCCGGTCATCCCGGGGCCGCACTCCAAGGCGTACGAGTCGCTGTTCGGCCTGATCGACCCGCCGCGCGACTACAGCGTCTACAACATGTCGTGGGGCGGGACGGCGGGCGCGATCGTGTCCACGATGGACGACCTCAACCGCTTCTACCGCGCGCTGCTGCGCGGCGAGCTGGTCGGCGCCGCGCAGGTCGCCGAGATGCAGAAGACGGTGACGGTGCTGGCCGGCGGGGCCGCGATCGACTACGGCCTCGGCCTCTACTCCCTCGACCTGCCGTGCGGCCGCTTCTGGGGTCATGACGGGGGCGTGTTCGGGATGATCACGCAGTCACTGTCCAGCCCGGACGGCAGCCGCCAGCTGTCCTTCGGGATCAACCTCGCGAAGTACCAGCGGATCGACGAGAACGGCGAGATCGTCCCGAGCCCGATCGACTTCGCCCTGGTCGACCACCTGTTCCTGTCCCTGTGCGGCACCACCGCGCCCCAGGCCAAGTCCTCCCGGCTCCCGCTCACCCCGTTCCCGGCGGACAGGCTCGCTGCCGCGGTCCGTTGATCGCCTGGCAGGTGTGTTGCCCATCACTCTCGGAGTGCGGATTTGTCCACAGTTGATCGCATGGATTCTCCGTAATGTCCCTGCTGCCGGATCAACCGGTGCACGACAAACGGGGAGGAACCCAATGCGTAAGACTCTTGCGATCGCGGCTCTGGCCGGTTCGATGGCCGTCACCGGCCTCGCCATGAGCCCGGTCGCCGCCCAGGCCGCCACCGCCACCACCGCTGCCAGCACCACTTCGACGGGGACGAGCTGGGGGAAGTTCTTCTCCAGTGACCGCAAGGCCTACACGTTCGGCAAGACGTGGAAGAGCGGCCACGTGGTCCACACGAAGTGGTACGGCGTGGACAAGGTCGGCGGCAAGAAGGGCTGGGTGTGGTTCGAGTTCTACCAGAACGGCAGCTGGCACAAGTTCAACCGCTCGTTCGACGGCAAGGTGGTCGGGAGCTGGAGCGGCAAGGGGATCAAGAAGGTCTATACGTTCACCTGCTGGGCCGGCAAGTTCGACAACTGCGGCCGCAAGTACCGCATCTACTAAGCCGCCTGATCTCCACACGCGGTCCCCAGGCCCGGCGCCCCGCGCGCCGGGCCTTTCCGCGCTTCAGCGGGCCCACCGCTTCGTCGGTGGACGGGCGGGCGCTCGGTCGCCGCAGCTGCGTTAGGGCCTGACCCACCGCCGCTGGTCAGAGGGACCGCGCCAGCTCGGCTGCCCGTGCCAGATGCCCGGCTTTGACGGCGTCCCAGTGATCGGGGTCGCCATCGCGCAGCACCGAACCCCCGAACACGACGAACTCGCTCGCCTTCGCCCGCTCGCCGATCCGGTCGGTGAGCATGGTGGTCTTCATGGCCTGGTGGCAACCCGACGCGTCGAGCTCGGCGACGCTGTATCCGGCCGTGCACAGGACGAGCGCCTGCCGAGCCACACGCAGGCTTACGGGCGTGTACGCGAACCCCGTCGTCCACACGCGGTCGAACCAGCCCTTGAGCCGCGCCGGGCAGTCCGTCCACCACACCGGATAGATGAACGCCCACACATCGGCGGCATTGAGCCTGGCCTGCTCAGCGGCGACGTCATCGGGGACGCGCGCGTCAGCGCGGTGGCCGGACTCGCGCTCGTACTCCTCCAAGGTGAGTTCCGAGCGGAACTCCATCGCGTAGAGGTCCGAGACCGTACGCGTGTGGCCGGCGTCGTCGAGCCCGCCCAGGAACGCGTCGAGAACCTCGCGCGTGAAGCTTCGCTCGCTCGGATGCGCGTAGACGATGTGGACGTGAGTCACGCACCTATTCTCGTGCGCTCACGCAACTCCTGGACCCTCCGGGATCCATCACCCGGTGAAGGCCTCTCGGAGGAACGCGGCGATCTCCGCCCGCGCGGCCTTCGCCCGCGGCACCAGGCCCGGCATGCTGAGGAACGCGTGCGTCGCCCCGGGATGTTCGGCGAGCCGCGCGGGCGTCCCGGCCGCCCGCAGCCGTTCGGCGTAACAGCGGCCGTGGTCGGCCACCGGATCGATGGTCGGCACCACCACGAGTGCCGGGGCCAGCCCGCCCAGGTCGCCGGCGTACAGCGGCGACACCGTACGGGGATCCGATCCGGGCGGAACGGCGAGCCGCTGGAACAGCCGCATCTGCGTCATGGTGAGGCCCGGGCCATGGGCGTGCCGGCGCATGGAGGCGTGGTCGAACCCCGCCGAGGTCAGGTCGACAGCGGCGTTGACCAGCACCTGCGCCCGCAGGGGCAGGCCGGACTCCCTGGCCCGGATCGCGGCCAGAGCCGTGACCAACGAGCCGGTGCTCTCACCGAAGACGGCGACCCGTGCCGCGTCGACTCCCCACTGCCCGGCGTGCCGCACCGCGTGCCGGAGCACGTCCCAGCCGTCGTCGACGACCGCCGACAGCGGGGTCTCCTGGTCGAGGAGGCGGTGCTCGACCGAGACGACGACCGCGGGCAGCCGCGCGGCGAGGTGGCTGTTGACCCAGTCGCTCTGCACCGCCGTACCCACGAACCCGCCTCCGTGCACGTGGAGCACAAGAGGCAAGCCGGCCGTCCCGGCCGAGGGCCGGTGGACCCGTACCCGGAGCCTGCGGTCGTGCAGCGCCACCTCCTGCCACCGGATCGTGGCGCCGCGGTCCGGAAATCCGGTGATCAGCCGGGCCAGGCGGGACGACCGCTTGCGGTTCACCGCATCGCGCAAGACGACCAGCTCCTCGGCCGTCATCGCCAACCAGTCCGGCTCCTTTCCCAGGGCATGCATCAACCGGATGCCCAGCGGCGGCCGCTCCGTTGCGGTGACCTCGCTCACGTATCCTCCCCAGCCTGCTAGTTTCGCTACCTCAAGTATCGATACCAAGAGTAGCGCAATAGGCTTTTGCGTGGGCAGGACCTGAGCGAGCGCATCCGCCAGACCCGGTTCGCCTGGGTGGGGGCGGTGTCGGTGCTTCACCGCCGCAGTTCGGGCGCCACGTACTCGAAGGTCGGGCCGGCGGTGGTGCCGTCTTCGTCGGGCATCCGACGACCAGGCCGTGGAGATCGCCAACAGCGCGACGTACGGGCTCACCGGCGCCGTGTTCGGCAGCCCCGATCGCGCGATGGCGATCGCCCGCCGGCTGCGTACCGGCCAGGTGGACGTCAACGGCGCCGGCTGGAATGCGCTCGCGCCGTTCGGCGGTTACAAGCAGTCGGGCAACGGCCGCGAATTCGGCCGCCACGGCCTCGAGGAGTATCTCGAGACCAAGTCCATCCAGAGCTGACCAGCGGAGATCTCCCGGGGCTGTTACCTGCCGCGGGCTGTCCTCGCTGCTCGAGGGGTAGGCGGTAGGTGGCAGTCGAGGGGCAGGGGGAGATGGCGGTGGCCGATCTGGAGCAGGCAGCGGCGGTGTTCGCCGGTGTGCGACCACGCCTGTTCGGGATCGCGTACCGGATGCTGGCCAGCGTCACCGAAGCAGAAGACCTCGTCCAGGACGTCTGGCTGCGCTGGCAGGCCTACGACCGCACCACCGTCGACAACCCCGCCGCGTTCCTGGCCACCACGACCACCCG
>NZ_JBSFTC010000168.1:0-24056 GCF_053590415.1 Nonomuraea sp. NPDC003201 | reverse complement strand
GCTGGCGATCAACGCCACGCAATCCGCCCGCGTCCGCCGCGAGACCTACCTCGGCCCCTGGCTGCCCGAACCCGTCGACACCGGCGCCGACCCCTGCCTCGGCGCCGAACGCGCCGAAGCCCTGGAATTCGCCGTCCTGCTGCTCCTGGAACGGCTCTCCCCCACCGAACGCGCCGCCTACGTGCTACGCGAGGCGTTCGACTACCCCTACCGGCAGATCGCCGACATCCTCGAACTCAATGAACCCGCCGTACGCCAGCTCGTCAGCCGAGCCCGCAAACGCGTCCTCATCGCCCGCCGCACCCCCGTCACCCAAGCCGAACAACGCCGCCTCCTCATCGCCTTCGTCGCCGCCGCCCGCTCCGGCGACATGACCGCGTTGGAAGAGCTCTTCGCGGCCGACGTGATCAGCTACTCCGACGGCGGCGGAGCCGTCCGCGCCTCCCGGTTCCCCGTGGCGGGCGCGGAGCGGGTGGCGAAGTACGTGAGGGCGTTCGCGAGCCGGTTCTGGGCCGGGGTAGAGGTGGCCTGGGCGAGCACGAACGGCCAGACCTCAGCGCTGCTGAGCCGCGACGGACAGGTGTTCACGGTCCTCACCGTCAACGCCTCGGACCAGGGCATCGACCAGGTGCTGTGGATGATGAACCCCGCCAAGCTCACCGCGGTGTCCACCGCCGCCGAAGGTCACGACTCGGCGGAGGTGGACAGCCGCGGGCCCTGACGACGCGTCCCGACGGCCGCGGTCGTGATCGAGACGGCGACCAGCAGCACGCAGAGGGCCGTGATCGCCGCGACCACGGCGGCCACCCCGATCCAGGGCGCCGCGAGCGGCAGCAGCAGAACGGCGGCGACGCAGCCCAGGACCGCGGCGGGATAGATGACGGGCTCGGCGGCGACCAGCGCGTGCGCCGCCCACAGCAGCGCGAGATACACACCGACCGGGATGGCGACCGCGTAGCCGAGTGCCTGCGGCGACGCCGCGACCGCGTGCCCGCTCTGCTCCACCGCCACCTCCAGCCCGGCGCCGAGGGCCGCCAGTGCCGCGAAGATGCCGTAGTGGCCGTACCCCCACAGGTACGAGCGATGCCGGCGGTCACTGAGCCCCTCCCCCGCCTCGATGAGGAAGTACAGCCACCAAAGCGCGAACAGCAGCACGAGCCCGCAACCGGCGATGACGACGAAGGCTCCCCTGATCTGGCCCGCTTCGAGCGCTCCCTCGACTCCCCTGCTCGCGGCCAGCACGCTCTCACCGAGCAGAATGATCGTGAACAGGCCGTAGCGCTCGGCGATGTGGTGCGGGTGCCAGGTGGTGGGCCTGGCCCGTTCGGCCCACCGCGGCACCGAGAGTTCCAGTACGTCCAGGAGGACAAGGACCAGCAGTCCGACGAAGGAGGGCAGCAGGCCCAGCTCCGCGAACAGGTAGCGCAGCGCCCAGCCCGCCGTCACGAGGCTGATGCCGGCGGCGTAGCGCAACGCGGTGCGGCGGCCGGCCGGGTCTTCGAGACCGGCTCGCAGCCATTGGGCGACGAGCCCGATCCTCATGATGACGTAGCCGAGGGTGATGATGCCGTAGTCGGAGTGACTGAACGCGGCGGGCACGCCGGCGGCGAGGGTCAGCACGCCGGCCATCTGCACCATCGTCAGCAGCCGGTAGGCGACATCGTCGGTGTCGTAGGACGAGGCGAACCAGGTGAAGTTCATCCACGCCCACCAGATCGCGAAGAACACCTGGAGGAACGGGACCAGTGCGGCGAGGCCGTGACCGTCGGCGAGGTTGTGCGCGAGCTGGGCGGTGACGGCGGCGACCGCGACCACGAAGGTGAGGTCGAACAGCAGCTCGAGCTGGCTCGAAGCGCGGTGCGGCTCGTCGATGGGGCGGGCGCTCATCCGGACCCGAAGGCGGATGGTGATGCCGGTGGGTGGCAAGGTCTCGCTCCTGTCGCTGCGCAACGTCCGGTCCGTCTGTAAGACAGGGCGGCAGGCCGGTCTGTGACAACTCGGCATGACACAGTTGAGCGTTGACTTGGCCACCGGCGCCTGCGACTCGCCCCACCCGCGTCACGGCCGTCGGCCGGCACCCTTCACCAGGCCGACCGGGATCGGATCACTGAGCGCGGCCATCACCTCGGTCAGGCCGATCTCGCCCAGCCGGCAAGCATCGTGGGCCGAAATGGGTAACGACCGATCGAACAATTACGCGGTCAATCGACCGGGCTGATCCTTTTGGCAGGGTGGGTGTCAGTCGGCCCACCGCCTCGTCGGGCAACGGGCGGGGGTCAGGCGGTCCGCCTACGTCGTACGCCACCTCGCCACACCTCCTCGATGCCCCGGGACGCCGTGATGTCCGTGGTCGGGTCGCCGTTCACGAGCAGCAGGTCGGCCCGGAGGCCAGGGGCGATGCGGCCCCGGTCCGTCAGGCCGAAGAGGCGGGCCGTGGTGCCGGTCGCCGCCGCGAGCGCCTGCTCCGGCGTCCAGCCCGCCTCCGTCAGCAGGAGCAGCTCGTGGTGCAGGCCCGCCCCGTGCACCGGCCCGAACGGGGTGCAGTCCGTGCCCGCCAGCACCGGCACCCCCGCCCGCCGCAGGGCCGTGGCCGCGTGCGAGGCGTTGATGGTGCCCTGGGAGTGCATGGGGATGTCCGCCCACTCCCGGCCGAACGTGGCCTTCGAGCGGTCCGACATGCGCGCGGCGATCCGCGGGTCGCGCAGCAGTTCCCGGCCGTTCGGGTCGCCGGTGACGGCCTCGATGTAGGTGATCGTGCTGATCACGAACGCGTCGTACGCGGCGATCCTGGCCGCCATCTCCTCGGCCCGCTCCTCGTTCACGTCGGAGTACAGGTGCGCCAGCCCGTCGGCGCCCGCGTCGAGGGCGATGAGCGCCTCCCTGGCGGTGACCGTGTGCGCGATGACCCGCAGTCCGGCGGCGTGCCCGGCCTCGACCAGGACGGCGGCGAGCTCGGGGCCGAGGGCGGGCAGCCGCATCCCGGACGACCCGCCGTCGTCGATGGCGATCTTGAGGTAGTCGACGCCCTCGGCCAGCCGCGCCTCCACGAACGCCTTGGCCTCGCCCGAGTCGGCCACCGTGTCGAGGGTGCGGTCCGTGCCGAGGGCCTTGAGCACGTCCGCGGTCATGATCTGGGTCGGGTGCCCGTGCGGGGCGGTGGCGATCATGCTGGAGCTGCGGATGTCGGCCACGTCGTCGCGTTCGGCGGCCTGGCGGCGCTGGGCGGCGAGGAGCGGCGGCAGGTTGTTCATGTCGAGCTCGGTGGTGACGCCGAACGTCAGCGCCTCGGCCAGATCGCCCTCGAAGGCGTGCGTGTGCGCGTCGATCAGGCCCGGCAGCAGGGTCTTCCCGGCGCCGTCGATCACGGCGTCCACGGGGCCGGCGACCGCGCCGATACGGTCGCCGCCGATCTCGGCGTCCGCGGGGCCGGCGCCCGTGCCGATGCCGTCGCCGCCGATGGCGACCGTGACGATGCGGTCGCCGTCGATCACCACGTCGGCCGCCGGCACGGTCCGCTCGCCGTCGAAGACCCGGACACCACTGATCAGGGTACGCATACTTCTCCCCCAGATAATTCGACATCTAACTAGATCCGCCTCGAATAGTACGGCCTCGAACTACCAGGGAGCAAGCACGCGAACGGCCCGCGCCCAACAGGACGCGGGCCGTACAGAATCACGACATCAGTGCGAGAACGCCTGGAACTCGGCCGCCCTCACCTGCTCCCGCTGCGGGCTGGCCGTGGCGCAGTCCGTCGCGGAGTTCGGATCCTGGTCCTGCTCACCGGCGTACAGCGGATTGCCGGTGCACTGCGTGCTGAGCACCCGGAACATCAGATGCGTGGCACTCGTGGCCCGCACGTCGAACGACTTGAAGATCATGTCGGCGCCCCGGGGACGCGGCAGCCCCGACTTGAAGGCGTCCGAGGGGCTGGTGTAGATCTTCGTGAAGTTCGCCGGGTCGGTGCAGCCCGAACCGCAGGCCAGCACCTCGAACGAGCGCACGCTGGAGAAGCGGTTCTGCCCGCCCGGGTCGGCCGCGTCGTTGACGTTGGGCCGCAGCATCGCGCTCACCTGCACGCGGCGGACCTTGACCGGCGCGTCGCCCGCCAGGTCCACGACGACCGACTTGCCGGCGGGCGCGCCGGTGAGCGAGGCCCAGTTCGTGGCCTCGGTCTCGTCGATCAGCTTGGCCTGGTTGACGCCGTCGCCCGCGGCCGTCGCGCCGCCCGCCGCCGAGGCGAGGTTGCGGGTCAGCGGCAGCGGGAGCGGCAACTGCACGCCGCCCACCACGACGAACTTCAGCCGCGTGTGCCCGAACCCGTTGCCCGCCACGATGAACGAGTACACGCCGGGCGTCATCTCCACCGTGTCACCCAGCGGCGTCGCCGGGTCGGTGTCGGCGACCGGGACCGCGCGGCCCTCGTAGTCGCCCACGTACAGCCGCAGCGCCGCACCCTTCGCCTCACCCAGCGGCTTGAGCTGCAGCGAGCCGTTCTTGCCCGCGGGGTTGACAAAGCTCGGCGTCGGGTCGGCGTCGTTCGCGCCGGTGCTGGCCGCGCCCTTGCCCAGGCCGTGCTCGGCGAACGCGCGCCACATGATGTCCTGGTTCTTGCCGCCGAACCGCATCGCGTCGGCCGCCAGCAGCGCGTCGCGGTGGTCGACGTAGCTGACCGCGCCCGAGGCCATCAGCAGCAGGGCGTCGAACGACAGCTGCGCCCAGCGCCGGTTGCCCGGGCACCGCTCGACCGGCGTCTGCCCGTCCGCGCAGGCCCGCTGCTGCCTGGCCGTGCCGTCGCCGTACCGCTTGACGAACGCCGCGCGCACGTCGAACTGGGTCGCCGACCAGATCTCGCCGTCCGCGTGCACCTGCTGGCCGACGATGTCGTACGCGACGTCGCTGTAGTTCAGCGGCGACTTGGACATGTCGTAGTTCCTGATGCCTCGTTCCTTGTCCCCGGTCACGTAGCCGCCGGTCACGTACGGGGTCAGGCCCGAGGGGCGGAAGCCGTACTCGAAGAGGTGCTCCATCGCGAACAGGTCGGAGGTGCTCTCGTTCATGGCCCCGGCCTGGGCACCGCTCCAGCCGGCGTTCGGGCCGCCGATCATGCGGCCGGAGATCGCGTGCGTGTATTCGTGGCCGATGACCGACATGTCGTAGTCGCCGTCCACGCAGGGCGAGTAGAACGAGCCGGCGATCGGCTGCCACAGGTACATGTTCGTGATCGGCGCGAGCCCGTCAGGGCCGGTGATCTGGTTGGCGTTGTCGCGCACGGACAGCACCCGCGCGCCGGCCTGCGCGTTCCCCTGCTCGGCGTCGCCGCCGAGACCGCCGCGAGCGCCGTTGTCCGCCTGCATGTTCCAGGCCGTCTCGGTGAAGCCGAGCCGATACGACCAGTCGTGCATGCGGTTGTGCATCGCGTTCAGGTTGGCGATGGCGGCTTCCAGGTCGGCCTCGCCGTCCTGGTCGAACACCGCCGGGTCGCACTTGGACTCGTGCCAGGTGTTCTTCCACGGGAAGAGGTAGTTCCTGCTCGGGGTGAGCACGTTCGTGCGGGTCCCGACGGAGAACGGGTCGCCGTTCGCCCGGTTCTCGGTCGTCTTGGTCGCGTTGCCGGCGCTGGTGTTCGTCGAGGCGTCCGTGGTGTGGTCGACGTCCCACGCCTTGCCGGTCGCCGGGTCGCCGCCGGTCACGTAGTCGCAGCCGGGGCCCGCCGCGAAGCACCAGGTCTGGCGGGTGTCGCGGGAGGAGTAGTCGTCGCGCGGGTTCGCCGGGAAGGCCTTCCAGCGCGGGTTCTCGGG
The DNA here is from genome assembly GCF_053590415.1 of Nonomuraea sp. NPDC003201. Lineage (NCBI taxonomy): Bacteria > Bacillati > Actinomycetota > Actinomycetes > Streptosporangiales > Streptosporangiaceae > Nonomuraea > Nonomuraea sp. NPDC003201. The sequence continues at coordinate 18,255 of NZ_JBSFTC010000168.1, read as the reverse complement.
GTCGAAGTGGTCGACCAGGTTCTCCCGTACGAGGATGGCGCCGCTGACGGCGTCCACGTGCGTCGTGTACCCCGCCGCCTCGCCGCTCGAGCCGCCGATCAGGACCACCTGGTACGCGCTGTGCACCCCGTCGGGAGCGGGCACCGCCACCGGCGTGGCCTGCTTGGTGGCCGCCGTGGCCAGGTCGATGCCGCCGTCCCTGGCCGCGATCTCCAGCGCCTGCTGCGCGGTGATCGTCGCGGCAGGCGGCGCCTCCGTCTCGCGGGACAGCGAGGAGGTGACATGCCTGATCTGGCCGTTCACCACGCCGATCGCGACGAGGCCGTCCACGCCGGCCGGCAGGTCGCCGAAGCGCTGGCGCAGCAGCACGGCGTGACCCGCGCCGACGGGGTTGACCGCGACCCGCTCCAGCGCGTCCACCGCCTGCGCGGACAGGCCGAAGACGGTGGGGTTGTTCTTGAGGTACGTGCGGGCGGCCTGCTCGGGATCGGACCCGAGTCCTTCGGCCAGCGGTTCGGCGCTGGTGACGGCCGCGGGGGTGCCGAGAGGGTTCCAGCGGATCTCGGCCGCCGCCCCGGCGCTGCGGGCGTTCAGCCCGGCGGGCGGGGCGACCCTGCCCTGCCGGTTGTCCACGTCCGCCTTGCCGTGCTCTTCGGCCTGGAAGTCATGGACGGGGGCCTGCCCGCCGGGTTCGCCCCGGGCGGGCCCTGCGAGGGGTAGTGCCGACGCGGCGAGCGCGACGGCGACGAGTGCACTGCGTAACCAGGACAACGGTTCCCTCCTGCGTCTCAGGGATGCGCGGATTGCACGCATCCCGCAAGAGGTAACACCGAGTCTGGGGGCTGGCAAGATCTCAGTGCGGGACCGGTGGCCGGCGCCTCGGCGGACCATAGAGCCGTTCTCAAAACGACGCCCTTACATGGCATGAGGGGTTGAGCCCGCCGTGCCCGGCGCAGTTCCCGCACTGATCATTCAACCTGTCGTCGTGGACCCGCCGCAACCGGATTTACCGGCTCGCGAACAGCGACGCGTACACCGGCCGCCCGTGCTCGGTGACCACCTGACCGGCCAGCCCGTCGCCGGTCACGGTGGACAGCCGCAGGTCGAGGTAGCGCTCCTCCTCGACCATGCGCACGTCACCGACCGGCGCGGGCAGCCAGGAGGCCACCTCTGCCTGACGGGCTGCCCGGTCGCGCGCCAGCTCCGCGCGCAGCTCGGCCAGGCTGCCCGCCTCGTACGGCTCCGCGTGGGCCCGCTCGGGCTCGGCCCGCCAGGCGGCGACCCCGTACGCGAAGCAGACCAGCGCCATCCAGATCTCGGCGAAGTACACCGGATCGGGCGCCAGCTCCAGCCCCGCGAACCTGTCACCCACGAAGAACAGCGCGCCGAGCTGCCCCGGCAGCAGCTCCAGCCGGCTCTGGAACTGGGTCAGCGTCGCCCGCTTGCGCGACAGGATCTGCTCCAGGTGCCCGCGCGACGGCAACCCGCACGCGGCGTTGAGCTCGGAGATGTCCGGCCACAGCTTGGCGTAGTCGTAGTACCCGCGCAGCTCCAGCGCCTTGGCCCGCAGCTCGACCGGCAGCACGAAGAACCACTGGTCGCGGCCCTCCAGGTAGCCGCCCTGACTGGCCTGGACGCAGCAGGCGTCGTCGAACCGCCTCGTCTGCCCGGCGCCCATCAGCGCCGCCGAGCACAGGGCGTGGTTCTGGGCGGCGTCCTGGATGTAGCCGATGTGCAGCGGCACGATCGCCACACCCTCGCGGACGCCGTTGAGCAGCTCAACCTGGCCGTACCCGACGACCCGCTCGAGCTTCAGCCCGGAGCGGGGCGGCACGATGCCGGGCCGCTCGGGGCCCCAGACCGGCACCATGGTCAGCGCCCCGGCGCGCTGCGGCGCGCCCGCGCGGTAGCCGCGCAGGTCGAGCGGCGCGGGCAGGAGCGTCTCGAGTGCGGTCATGTGCGTCCTCCTTCCAGTCGGCTCAGCATGGCCGTACGGATCCAGTCACGGCCGGGCGCGCAGTGGCCGAACAGCCACGGCAGCAGCCCGGCGAAGTCGTCCTGATGCCAGAACGGCTGCCGCGGCAGCTGCGGCGCCGGGTCGCGCAGGGTCAGGTCGTCGCCGGCGGTGAACGTGGCCTGGCAGAGCACCACCGGAGTGGTGACGCCCGCCCGGGGCAGCGTGGCCGCCACCCTGGCCAGGTCGCCCGGCAGGACGTTCTCGTAGCCGTCGGTCACGATCACCACCAGGTCGGGGCGGGTGTCCAGGGCGTCGAGCAGCCGGGTCGCCAGGTCGGTCGCGCCATCGACGGTCTCGACCGCCGTGAGGCGCTCGCGGACCTCGGGGGCCTCGGCGGTCTCGACCGCCGTGAGGCGTTCACGGACCTCGGGGGCCTCGGCGGTCTCGACCACCGTGAGGCGCTCGCAAACCTCACCCGTCTCGACCACCGTGAGGCGCTCACAGACCTCGGCCAGGACCAGCCTCAGCGCCGCGGCCTGCGACATGACCGCCCACTCGCGGTCGCCGTACCCGCGCATGGAGCCCGACGTGTCGAGCACCACGGCCACGTGGCCGGCCAGGCGCGGCAGCCCGCGCGTCGCCTCGGCCACGTAGCCCGCCAGCGCGGGCCGCAGCTCGGCGGCCGGTCCACCCCGGTAGAGGTGCACCAGCGTCGCGGCGATGTCGCCCCGGTTGGTCGGCGTCACGATCGGCGGGCGCTCCCCGACCTGGTCGAGCGGCGCGGGCGGCTCCTGCGGGGCCTCCGCGCCGTACGTGCCGGGCGCGTAGAGCGCGCGCACCCGCCCGATCGCCAAGGCCGGGTCGGAGGTGAAGCGCAGCAGGCTCCTGCGCAGCCGGCCGGAGCCGGTGTCGCCCTCCGCGATCAGGCGGGCGCACCCGCGCGCGGTCGCCTTGCCGAGCGCGTGCTCGAAGCAGTCGACCAGCGCCGGCCGGCGCGCCTCGATGAGCGCGTCCGCCTGCGGGTGCTCCAGGACGAACGCGACGACTGCCCGCGTGGCGTGCTTGTGGTTGACGCGCAGCCGCCGCAGCGCCAGGAGCGCGGTGACGGCGTACGCCGGCGGCAGGCCGAACATGAGCGCCCTCGTGACCTTGGCCAGGGTCGCGCGGGTGCGCTCGTCCAGGCCGTCCTGCGAGGCGGCCAGCGTGCACAGCAGCACGCGGGCCCGCTGCCAGGGGAGCACACCGGGCACCAGCGCCAGCAGCGCGTATCCCTCGGGGTCGCTCAGCCGGGCAGTGCGGTGGAGCTCCGCGTCGTCCCAGGCCAGATCGCCGCCCCTGGACAGGACCAAAGGGGCGTCGTGCGTCCTGAAATGCTGGAGAAGAGTCGGGATGTCCACGGCATCGAGATTAAGGAATCCGGCCCGCCGGGCGACACTTATTTTTGCCGGGTACGTTTCTTCCCGGCCTTCCCGGCCGGAGAGATATGCGCGGACGCGTCAAGTGCTTTTTCGCAGACCGCCAATTCCGCGTCGGTGTAGGCCAGCAAATAGACGGTTTCGACGTGCCGGGGACGGCCGTCGGTCAGGTGGGCGACAATGGCCGTCAGCATGCTCTGGACCGTGGACTCGACGTCGGCCGCCGCCTCGCCGGTCCCGAAGATGGGAAACACGATCGAGGCGGCCCGCCGCCCGCCGTCGGCGATCTCCTCGGCCCGCAGGAACACGTTGCGCACACACGTACCCAGATTGTCCACCCGGCGGTACCCGACGCCGGCGGCCCCGTGGACGGCGGCGGCGTGCACGATGCCCATGACGCCGTTGCGCTCGGCGAGCTGGTGCGCCCCGGTCACGATGGCGGTCCCGGGCTCCACGGGCACGTTGGCGCCCACCCGCCGGCCGAGCTCGTCGGCCACGCAGTCCTCGACCACCCGCTCGGTCAGGGGGTCGCGCCGCGCGCCCTCGTACCGGATGACGGCGGAGATCGACCGCTCGTGGAACCTGGACATCTGCATGTCGGTGTTCTCGGAGTTCACCCAGACGTCCACGTCCTTGACGTTGCGCAGGTCGCCGGTGATGAGCACGAGCCGCCGGGAGGGCCGGCCGTGGACCGTGTATTCGTACGTGCGCGTCTCCTCGATGGGCTGCGGCCGCCGCATCTTCGCATGCGTGTCGATCCGCTCCCGCAGCGCCCGGATCTCCTTCCGGTATTCGTCGGCCCGGCCCGCGGTGCGCATGGAACGCAGCCCGTACCACCAGATGAACGCCCACAGCCCGACGGCGCCCGTCATGGTGGCACCCTTGATCTCGGCGGAGAATTGGCTCTGCGGGAAGAATGAGAACAGGAGCGTGACGGGAAAGAGCGCGAGCAGGGTCCAGGAGATCATGTGCACCCGCTCGTTTCCACCGTCCGGCGCACGCCACTGCCAGGCGAAGGCCCCGAGACCGAGGACGAGACTGAACACCGCCGTAAGCAGAACAACGGGATCGGCCTTCATCCGCCCTCCCATCCGAAAAAACGGGACGCGATTATCAGGCTAATACGTCAGCGAAGTTGACGGGGGTAGGTGGGCCGAGAACCACCCCACCCGTTGCCCGACTGGATGGTGGGCCTGCTGATACCCACCCCGACCACAAAGGACCTCGCTCCGCTCGGACTGTCCTCCCAGTGGCGCGCCTGACGGCGCACCCGCGCCTGACGGCGCCATCGACCCCACCCGTTGACCTGCGAAGCGGTGGGCCGCCTGATGCCCACCCCGGACCGGGCGCCTTCAGAGCAAGGTGGGCCGATGCCGCGTCGTCTATTTGCCAACCGGGGCGACATTGATCGCCCGTTACCCGACCACCCGTTCGCTGCAGGGTGCACCGCATTAGGAGCCAGGCGAGCCTTCCCGATGTTTTCCCAGGTCAGACAGGCAGGGAGGGAGTCAGCGGAACGAGATTGCGCACGTATTTGGCACAGTCAAATCTGCTCGGGCTGTTGCTGCACCCTCATGCAGTCACTGGCTGTCCAAAGGAACCGTCCCTTCCGGTGAGTGATATGTGATCGTCGCGCCGACCCGGAGAGGCAAGACGAGACCATCCCCACGTTCGCAGGGAGCACTCTCGCTGACCTGCGTGTTTTAGCGGCGAAAGGGGCTGTTCTGAAGCACTTTTGTGGAATCGGATATTGCGGACTCCCGTAATGGCTTGCGAAAGGGCGATGATCACAAGTGGTTGGTAGAGGGGCTCAGCGAGGGCGTTGCATGCCGTCAGTCGTGCGCACGCATTTGGCACGATCATCCGCAAGCGATCATCCACAGCCGCGCACCACCGGACGCATCAAAGCCCCTGACGCGCGTTTCTCTTCGTGTGCGGGTGTTCTGTAGGAAATCAATGCCGCTGCGGTGAGCCCCGTCTGCGGTGTGGTCTTCGCTACTCCGAATGCCTGTCCGAGCCGAGGGCGGCGACGAAGGCCGGCTACGTCAAGAACCGGTTCTCATACTGCCGCATCGTGAAGTGGTCCGCCCGCCTCTACATAAGCGGAGGGCTGACCTCCGAGGTCAAGGGCCGTCTCATATACCGCCTCCGTGCCGAGCAGGACGTGCGCCATGTCAACGTGGCCAAGCATGTGATCGTCGACTCGCAGTCCGGCGTGCTGGCGAACAGCGCCGAAATATCCTTCCCCACGCTGGTCGCCGATCCCGCCTTCCCCGGCAACACCAGCAACTGTATGCGCGGCGAAGCAACTGGCACCGAGCCCCGCACTCCCGCCGAATGGGCGGCCAACACGCAGCAGTGGCAGATCACTGAGCGGTTCTATCCCAATCGGCGCGATGGCTATCACGAACTCGGCGAGTGCACGGTGACCGGGACGATGAAAGCGCGCTATGTTTTGGCCGCCGTGCATGTCGCGGACCCCGTCTCGGACATGGTGCGATGCGACAAATCGCCGTCGCTGACGTGGTACAACCTCAACCAGGGGGGTGCGTCAGAATGAACGCCGTGCCCGCTCTGACCATGACCAGAGCGGACGAGAATTCCAAGGGGGTCAAATTCCCCAACATGTACGATCACGTCAAGCTGGCGCTTGACCCTACGAAGGTCACGCATCCGGAGCCGGGTGGGGCGACATACCCCGATATCGTCTCACCGAAGAACATCCCCGGCGGCAGCCCCCGCAACCCGCTCACCCGCACGCCGTACAGCACGGACAACGCCGCTAACCGGGGCGCGGCACAAGAGGCGTGCGACAAGGAGTTCGGCTGGATCCCCAAATCGGAGAAGCAGGGCCTGAGCTGTGACGAATTTCCATTCGCGGCAACCTGGCAAGGAGCGGCGTTCGCCAAACCCCGGCACAACTATTCGGTCAAACTGATCCCGAAGGAGGAGAACGTGGCACACGGAACCGTCCTCGGAGCTTGGCTCAACAACAACCGGATAATCGCCTGGGACAAGTTCTTCGTAAAACTCGGCTGACCTCGTAGCAGAGTCGGAACCCGCCCGGGGCGCCCTTGCGTCCTGGGCGGCCCTTATGGAGGGAAAGGGTGAGCCTCATCACCGAAATGACCGCATCCTTGATCGAAGACGACGTCAAGGACTTGTATGGGATCTTTGACATCGGTGTCGGCGAGGACAACTTACGGGATGAGCCCAGTCCGTGGTCCGTCGGAGGTCCCCGGCCCGGGGAGTGGATAGACGTTGGTCCCAACGCGGTGATGTTGAAGCCAGATGGTGTGCCGTACGTCCGCTACGAACTGTGGGACGGCGAGCCGCCCCCTGACGGCTCAGGGGAACGCGCTTGGACCGGCGAGGTCTACCTGAGCACCGGCAGGATCAGCGCGATGAGCATGGTGCCGGGCTTCTCGCATCACAACGCGGTTTTCGACCTCGGCCGCCGCGCGACGACCTGGCGGCTGCGCGTCCGTTGGAAATTCCTCGATAACGACCGAGAGCCCCTCTTCCCGCGATATATCTACGAGGTGGATCTGTTCACTCTTCAGTTCTGGTTGCCGCCTTTCTAACTCGAGCTTTGCCTTTTTCGATTATGCAGACCCAGGGCAATTCGTCGCCCGCCGAGCGCCTTCTATGCACGGTTCAGGATTCTGGATGAAGCGCCGTTCTGGAGCAGCTCCGGCAGCACCTGCTGGACGAAGTCGCCGCATGATGTCCGGTTTCGTCCGCGGCTGTGGTCGTGGGCGAAACCGGACGATCTTGCATGGCCCGAGGGTACGACATGCAGCCAGGGTTTCGGGCGGGGGCGGTTCGGCGAGAATTACCGGCTCTTTGCAGAGCAAGGCCTGATTTGAGACCTGCTGCTTCACCTGGTGCAGGTTAGGAAGAACAGCATCTGCGGCATCAGGAAGGCTTGGCCATCCCGAGCACCGGACCGACCTACTGGCCGGGGAAAGTGCGCACTCCACCGTCACGCCTCGTATCCCTGACGTGTACCCCGGGTCAGATCACCAGGGCGTCGTGCAGACCGCCCGGCTGCCGGGGACTCCGGCCGGGGCGCCGCAGGCGCGGAACTTCAGGTTCGGGTCGCTCGACGTGCGCGCGGCCGGCGTTATGACGATCTCGCCGTCCCAGCGCGCCTCGAACGGCCCGCAGTACCCCCAGGTCCTGCCGCCGTCGGTGGTCACGTCCAGCGTGACCCAGTCGCCCTTCTTGGCCCCGGAGAGCTGGGCCCAGCCGTGCTGGATGCCCTGGATGTAGCCGGACATGACGTTGAACTGGGGACGCCCGTTGGCGCCGCCCCACCGCACCATCCGTACGGACTGCGGGTTGTTTCCGGTGTAGTGCCACCAGCCGCCGCAGTCGATCGGCCCTGCCGCCGCCCGCACCCCCGTCGTCGCCGCTGTCGTCCCCGTGCTCGTCCCCGCCCCCGTCGTCGCCGCTGTCGTGCCCGTGGTCGTCGCCGCCCCCGCCGCGGCCGGGGCGGTCAGGAGCGCCCCTGTGACGACGGCCGCCGAAGCCACCACCAGGCCGAGTTGCCTTCCACGCATGTGTTTTCCCTCCGTGTCGAACCGGGCCCCTTACACGGACACGTTAGGAAAGGGATCTGTCGTGGCGCTGTCGTGGCGTTGTCGTCGCGCTTTCGCCGGGCCCGCCCGACCCCGGGATCGGGGTGCCGGATGAGCAGGTGCCGGTCAGGTGTGGCGTCGCGCATTCGCCGCGACCGGCCGCCCCCGGGATCGGGTGCCGGATGAGCGAGGGCTGGATGGGCAAGGGACGCATGAGCAAGGACCGCACGAGCAAGGGCCGGTCAGGTGTGGCGGAGGCCCTCGATCCAGCCTGATTCGGCGGCGATGCGGACGGCGTCGGTCCTGTTGCGGGCGCCGGTCTTGGTGATGGCGCTGGAGATGTAGTTGCGGACCGTCGCGGCCGACAGGTGCAGTTCGGCGGCGATCTCGCCGGTGCTGGCGCCCGAGCCGACCAGGCCGAGCACGGCCACCTCCCGCTCGGTGAGCGGGGTCACCGTGGCGCTCATCGCGGCCAGGGCCAGGGAGGCGTCGATCACCCGCTCGCCCTGGGAGACCCGGCGGATGCTCTCGGCCAGCCGCTCCGTGGGGGCGTCCTTGAGCAGGAAGCCGCTCGCTCCCGCTTCCATCGCCCGCTTCAACAGCCCGGCGCTGGCGAGGCCGGTGAGGATGAGCACGCGGCAGTCCGGCATCGCCGGTCTGAGACGGCGGGTGGCCTCGACGCCGTCGACGCCCGGCATCTCGATGTCGATGACGGCCACATCCGGGCTGCAGGCGAGAGCGCGTGGGACGACCTTGTCACCTCGGTCGGCCTCGGCCACGACCTCGATGTCGCCCGTGAGGTTCAGCAGGGCCGTCAGGGCGCCCCTGACGACGCCGTGGTCCTCTGCGAGCAGGACGCGAATCACCGGTGACCACTCTCCCGATCGTGTACGGCGGGCAGGCACACCCGCAGCTGGAACACGCCTTCCCCGGTGGCGCCCGCCTCCAGGGATCCGCCCAGTTTCTCCACCCGCCGGCGCAGCCCGGCGAGCCCCGAACCGGGTTGATGGCCCGTTTCGCGGCGAGTGCCGTCGTTGCGCACCAGCAGTTGAACGCGTCCGTCGACCTCGTCCAGCTCGATCAGGCAGTGCCGGGCGTCGCTGTGCCTGACGATGTTCGTGGCCGCCTCGCGTACTATCCAGCCGAGTACGCCACCGGTCTCCTTGTCGATCTCCTTGAAGCCCAGACGCAGGTCGCAGCTCGCGCCGGTGAGCTCGATCAGCGCGGCGGCCGCCGTCAGCTCCGCGCCCAGGTCGAGCGAGCGTTTGGCCTCCACGACCTCGCCGATCTCCGCGCGCGCCTCGCCGGCGATGGCGATCGTCCCCTCCAGCTCGGCGGCGGCCCGCCCGCGGTCCACGTCGACCAGGGCCAGGGCCAGCTCCGTCTTCAGGGTGATCGACGCCAGCGTCTGGCCGAGCAGGTCGTGCAGCTGCCCCGCCAGCCGCAGCCGGTCCTGGTCCACGGCCATCTCGGCCAGCGCGACCCGCAGCTCGCGCAGCTCCCGGACGAACCTCGCGTAGTGCACGATGCCCGCGGCGACCACCGAGGCGACGAGCACTCCGGCGCTCCGCTGCGCCGCGGAGGATGCCACCGGGGCCCACTCGACGAGCGTCAGCGGGTACTCGGCGGCGGCCACCACCAGGAGCACGATGACGCCGTAGCGGAAGGGCAGCAGGAGCAGCCCGGCGGTGGCGACGATGAGCGGCGTGTAGATCCACACCGATCCCTGGAACGGGATCGCCCCGTAGACGACGACGGCGAACAGCAGGAAGGTCCGCGCCCGGTGAGGCCCCTGGCTCGTGCCCGCGATGTGCCGGGCGACGATCCTGGCGTACACCACGAGCAGCCCTCCGAGCAGTACGAGCGCCATCAGGGCCCGGCCCGGATCGCCGTTGAGCAGGAAGGCGAGCGGGGTGAGCCCCCACAGCGCCCCGGTGACCGCGACGACGGCCGTCGTCAACCACCTGACCTGCGCTTCGCTGTCCTGGGCCACCGGCGGGCTCCCAAATGTCGGGATGCATCATGATTTCGTACTGATCGTGACCCCTTCCTGGCCCGCGAATCAACTACCGGCGGCCGCCGATCCCTCATTCAGCCACCCGTTCGCCCGCGCGATGCGCACGGCGTCCTCGTCGCTGCGGGCGCCCGTCTTCAGGCGGGCGGCGGCGAGGTAGTTCCTGATCGTGTGGATCGACAGCCCCAAGGTGCTCCGCAGGTCGCTGCCCCGCCCACCGGCCGCGACGGCCGACAGCACGGCGATCTCCCGCGTGGTCAGCGGATTGGTGTCGATCTCCTGCTCGCCGCCGTCGGCGGCCACGTCGAAGTCGATGTAACGTTCACCCCTGGCCACCACCCGGATGGCGTCGGTGAGCCGGTGGGCGGGCGCGTCCTTGACCAGGAAGCCGCGCACCCCTGCGGCCATGGCCCGCTCGAAGTTACCGGGCGTGCCGACACTGGTGAGAATGAGCACCGGGGGCGGCTGTTCCAGCTCCTTGATCAGGCCCGCCGCCTCCAGGCCGTCGATGCCCGGCAGCCCGATGTCCAGCAGCGCCACGTCCGGCTTGGAGCCGACGACGGCGGGCACGATCTCGTCGCCCCTGGACACCTCCTCGACCACGCGGATGTCCCGTTCCTCCGACAGCAGGGCGATCAGGGCACCTCTGATGAGGTCGTGGTCCTCCGCGATCAGAACTTTGATCATCTCCGGTCTCCTGTAGCAGAGGTGAGTGCGGCCGCCGGGAGGCGGCCAGGAACGTCCAGCGACAGCGTGAACCAGCCGTCTTCGGTGTGCCGTCCGCAGCTCCCGCCCACCTGCGCGAGCCGCTCGTCGAGCCCGGCCAGGCCGCTCCCGCCCACGGTCGCCTCAGCCCCGGCCGCCGCGCCGGCGGCGATCGAGTCGCCGTCCGAGCGCACGCCGTCGTTGGCGACGGTCACCGTGATGCGGTCGCCGTCGGTGTCGACCCCGAGCAGGCAGACGGTGGCGTCGCTGTGGCGCAGCAGGTTGGTGGCCGCCTCGCGCACCGCCCAGGCCAGCGCCACGCGGACCTCCGGCGGCAGCGAGGGCGGCAGTTCGGCGAAGTCGCATCGGACGCCGGCGGTCTCCAGCACCCGGCGCACCCCGCTCAGCTCCCTCTCCAGCGACATCTCGCGGTAGCCCTTGACCACCGCCCGCACGTCGTGCAGCGAGCGACTGGCGATGTCGTGGATCTCCGTCAGCTCGCGGCGCAGCCGCCCGATCTCCTCGGGCGGGATCCGCGTGCCCAGCTCGGTCCGCATGGCGATGACCGAGAGGTTGTGCCCCAGCACATCGTGCAGCTCACGGGCGAACCTGAGCCGCTCCTCGGTGATGGCGAGCTTGGCGGCCTCCTCGCGGGTGCGCTGCAACTCGGCGAGCAAGGTCGCGAAGATGGTCAGGCCCGCGAGCGCGCCGGCCGTGAGCAGGTTCTGCAGGGAGCCGAAGAGCACCCAGCTCAGGTCCTGCGAGGCCGGCAGGACCAGGCCGGCGGCCAGCGAGGCGAAGAACCCCAGCGCCGCCCACCGGCCCCGCAGCGTGACCGCGAACGCGAGCGGAAGCATGAACCCGACGCTCAGCCAGGTGGGCCCGGCGGCGAACGGCACGGCAAGGGCCGGCACGCACATCACGGCCAGCACCGCGAGATCCCACCGCGAGCCCCGGTCGAGCACGGCCCGCACCGCCAGCCACAGGTAGCAGCCGGTGAGGCCGATGATGAGGACGACCGCGGTCGTGACCCTGACGGAGGAGTAGGCGCCGAGCGCCTCCGCGAGCGGCACGGCGGCGAAGGCCGCCATGCCGACGAGGAAGACCCCGGCCGTGGCGCGGGCCAGCCGTACGATGCCCGGCCCCACGCCCCTCAGCCTCTGCGAGGCTCCCACTTGAACCACCTTTTCGCGGCGAGCAATGAGAGGACGAGCCAGGCGGCCAGGACGAGCCACCCCGGCCACATGACCAGGAAGCCCTCCAGGATCCCCACCTTGGGGGGCACGCCGGCCCCCGCGTGTCCCACGTAGTCCCGCCCGAGATAGGCGGTGCTGACCCCCTCGGCCACCCGCCCGAACGGGAGGAAGGAGGACACGATCCGCAACCAGCCAGGGAAGGCCGAGACGGGGTAGGCGAACCCGGACAGGCCGATGGCGAGCAGCAGGAACGGCAGGCTCACCACGACCGTGGAGCCCTGCGCGGGAATCCTGCCGCTCACCGCGACGGCCATCGCGGCGAACACCGCGAGCCCGAGGAGCACCGTGACCACCAGCAGGGCGGGATTGGCCGGCAGCTCGACACCGTGCATCACCCTGGCCAGGCCGACGATCAGCACGAGCTGCAGCAGGCCGATCGACAGCACGGTGAGGATCTCCCCGCCGAAGATGGCGAGGTCGGGCAGCTCCGTCCCGCGCAGCCGCTTGAGTATCAGCAGTTGCCGCCGCACGACGAAGGACTCCACCAGGGTCATGAAGCCCAGGTTGGCGATGCCCATCACGATGACGCCGGTCATGATGGCGACATCGACCGGCGCCCCGTCCCTGGTCCCGCCCGGCAGCATCAGCGGCATCAGCCCGCCGAACACGACGGGGAAGAACAGGGCGACGCCGACCGACACCGGCGTGCGCCAGAACAGCGTCTGGGTCAGCCGGAAGTGCGCGAGCGTGTAGGCGGTCACGTCCTGGCCTCCTCCCCGCGCGCGCCGGCGATGTCGAGGAAGACCTCTTCGAGCGTCGCCTGTCGGACGTCCAGACCGCTGAGCCGCACACCACGAACGTGCGCCCACCCGAGCACGGAGTGCGCCACCGACTCGGGCTCGGCGGTGAGGATCACGCACCGCCGCCCGGTCACGGTGAGCGCGTCCTGCTCGCCCACGGGCAGCCCGTCGAGGGCGGTGTCCTCGGGCAGCTCGAAGGCGACCCGGCCCGAGCCCCGGCCCAGCACCTCCGCCATCGTGCCCTGGGTGACGATCCCGCCCTTGTCCATGATGGCCACCCGGCCGGCGAGCTCCTGGGCCTCCTCCAGGTAGTGCGTGGTGAGCAGCACCGTCATCCCGCCGGCCGCGAGATCCCTGACCAGGTCCCGGACCCGGTGGCGGGCCTCGGGGTCGAGCCCCGTGGTCGGTTCGTCGAGGAACAGCAGGTCGGGGCTTCCGAGCGTGGCCAGCGCGATGTCGAGCTTGCGCCGCTCGCCGCCGGACATCCGCTTGACCCGCGTCCGGGCCTGGCCGGACAGCCCCACCAGCTCCAGCGCCTCGGCCACGGGTCTGGCGCCGGTGGTGAACCTGCTCCAGGCGGCCACCGTCTCGGCCGCCGACAGGTCGCCGAACAGGCCGGACTCCTGCAGCACCAGGCCGATCCTGGCGCGCGGGGCGCGGTGTCCCGCCGGGTCCTCGCCGAACACCCGTACCGTGCCCTCGGTGGGCCTGAGGTAGCCCTCCAGGATCTCGATCGTGGTGGTCTTGCCCGCGCCGTTCGTGCCGAGGAGAGCGAACACCTCCCCCTCGCGTACGTCGAAGGAGATGCCGTCCACGGCCGTGAACTGCCCGTAGCGTTTACGAAGTCCGGAGACCTCGATCACCGTCTCGCTCACTGCGTGTCGCCGAAGCAGACCGAATTGCACAGGGCGGTGCCGATCGAGCTGGCCGTGCCGTCCGTCGTGAACGCGACGGAGCCGGCGGCCGACTCCAGCTCGGTGATGTCGAACTCGCCATCCGGCTGGGGCGGCAGCGGCGGCGTGGGCACCCCCTCGGGGTAGGCGATGCCGTACTGGCTCAGCAGGGGCCTGGGGTCGCCGTCATAGCGGCCCCGCAGCCCGCCGTCCTGCCACGCCGCCGCCACCAGCCGGGCGAACTTCCTGCGGTCCTCGTCCCCGAAGACGTACATGCTCTCAGCCATCAGAAGGCTCCTTGTCTGTGTGGGTTCCGGACAGAGCGCGGTCGCTCAGAACGTGTCGCCCGTCGTGTTGGGGACGCTCGGCCCGGTCATGCTGGTGAGCGTGAGAATGGTGCTGACCGTGCCGGGCTCGGAAGAGCCGGCGGCCGACTCCAGGTCGGTGATGTCGAACTCGCCCTCCGGCTTGGGCGGCAGCGGCGGCGTGGGCACGCCTTCCGGGTAGACGATGCCGTACTGGCTCAGCAGGGCCCTGGGGCCGCTCTCGTAGCGGCTCCGCAGCTCGGCGTCCTGCCACGCCGCCGCCACCAGCCGGGCGAACTTCCTGCGGTCCTCGTCCCCGAGGATGTAGATGCTTTCGGCCATCAGCGGTCTCCTTGTCTGTGCGGATCGGACTCTGCGGGGGCGCCGCCGATGAGGAAGTCCCCGACCGACGACTCGGTGGCCCAGTCAAGGCCGAAGGTGCGGGCGGCCAGGTCGGCGTCGCCGCTGCCGAGGCCGCAGGGCGCCATGCCCATCGCGGTGGCCACCAGGTAGAAGGTCTGGTAGAGCGCGCCGACGGTCTTCAACGTGGCGGCGTAGGCGATCGAGGAGTACTTCCACGACATGCGCTGGAAGCGCGAGGTGATGGTGATCAGCACGTCGGGGCTGGCCGTCCCGCCCGTGGCCAGGCTCGCCGCGGCCAGCATCGCCCGCGCGTCCTCGTCCCTGGCGGGGAGGGTGACGAGCCGGTGGCCGAGCGGGTCGTAGTAGTAGGCGCCGCTGTCCAGGCCCTCGCATCGGGCCACGGTCAGGTACAGCTCCAGCTCGTAGACGGCGCCGCCGCCCGGGTAGGGCCTGCTGCTGGCCTCGTACGGCATGCCGGGCGCCGGCCCGAAGACGCGCCTGACCCTGGCGGCCCGGTAGAGCAGCTCGCCGAGCTGCCGGACCGTCGGTGGGCCGGCGTACTGGCGCACCGATCTGCGCGACTCCAGCACGGTGGTGAACGGCGGGTCGGCCGCGGCGGCCTCCTCCAGGGAGGGCGTGTACAGCTCGACGGCGGCGCCCTCGGGAGGCTGCTTGATCACCGGTGGCGGCGGCGTCTCGTCCAGGAAGCGGAAGGTCGCGCCGAACGGCTGGTCGTGTCGCCCCGCTCTGCTCCTGGCGTGAAAGAGCAGGTCGTGGAAGTCCCACGAGCGCAGCGCGGGATCGCGCTCCTCGGCGTCGCCCGCGAAGGCCATGCCGGCGGCGACGAGGTGGCCGATCGCCTCCGGCGCCTCCTTCACCATGACCGGGCGGCCGAGCGCGGAGAGCAGCGGCATGGCGTCCTCGGTGAGCGTGACGCGGTGCCGGGACAGCGGGGACTCCAGGACGAGTCCCCGATCCGTCCTGCGGACGAGCGCGAACCTCGACAGGCGCACGGTGTCACTCGGAGCGAGCGCGGGCAGCCGGAACCGGGCGTCGCGGGCGACGGGCACCACCCGCAGCAGCGGCTCGACCGCGTGGACGAGGACCGCGCTCAGCCGCGACAGCGTCAGGTACAGCAGGGCAGCGTCGTGGCTGCTGCCGCCCGCCGCGAGGAGCCGCTCGGCCAGATCGTCCTGGTCCGCCAGCGTGCCGGGCAGCTCGCGCAGCAGCGACTCGACGGCCTGCGGCAGGCCGCGCAGGGTGACCGTGCCGAAGGGTTGCGCGATGGTCAGTACGCCGTCCGCGGACTCGACGACCGCGTCCTCGCGGAGCCCCACCATGGGGAGGGGTGCCGGGCCGGTCACAGGAACATCGTGATGGGGTTCATCTGCTCCTCCGGGGTGGGCTCGGCGAGCCAGCCGAGCCGTACGGGCACGTCGTAGAGGCGGCCGGGGGCCAGCCGCCGCCAGAAGTGGCGCAGGCCGGGCACGATGACCTTGACGACCGGCAGGCCGATGTCGGGCCTGGTCTGGTCGAGCACGAGCATCTCCATCCCGCGCTCCTCGACCAGCGCGCGGGCCGCTTCGACGTCGTCGAGCAGGTCGGCGGTGGCCGGCCGGGCGTAGGCGGACGCGGGCACGGAGATCGAGGTGGGTGAGAGGTAGGGGTGGTCGGCGACGCGCGCGTTCGTCCACCAGTCGACCTGGTCGCGCTCGGGGAACCGGTAACGGGTGACGCCGTCCGGGCCGACGTCGATGACCGCGGGGATGAACTGGTTCAGCTCGGCCAGGGCGCGCTGGACGGCGATGCGCACGTCGAAGTGGGCGCCGAAGGCCATGAGGATGTCCTCGGTCGGCCCGTCGACCCGGCGGCTGACCGCGGCGGCCACCGGGACGCCGAGGTCGTTGGTGAGGTCGAGAACATGCAGGTCGCGGCCGAGACCGGCGTAGACCTCCTGGAACTCGGAGATCCACGGATCGGCGAAGGTGCCGAGATCGAAGGCGGGCCGGCGCAGGCGGTTGTACCACCACACGGCCACCGCGTCCCGCTCGACGAGCTCCATGAAGCCCTGAAGGACGGCGTCCTCCAGGGAGGAACCGGCGGCGTTGCCGTTGGAGTCGGCCCAGGTGTAGAGCGGGCCGGTGGAGCGGGAGTCGTTGTAGTAGTAGTACAGGTAGCCGGTGGGCAGGTACTTGTGCCGCCGCTCGGTCAGCGACCACACGGGCGTCCATTCGATCGCGGCGTCCTCGTCGAAGGGGTCGTTGACGAAGGAGTAGCTGGAGGTGGCGCGGAGCTCCCGGCGGGTGCGGTACTGGGCGTCGCTGTAGAGCGAGCAGGCGTTCGGGTGTACGGCGTCCGCGCCGAGCTCCCGCAGGCTCGCCGTGCGCCTGGCCTCGTCGCCCTGGAAGATGCCCGAGTAGCGCTCCATGGCCTCGCACATGGCGCTGACCTTGGCCTGCAGGTCGGTCATGCCCTTGCCGGCGCTCTGGGTCCGCAGCCCCTTGCGCAGGGTGGCGAGGTCGCGGGTCTCCCTGGCAAAGTTGTGCCCGGCCACGTACGCCTTGACGAACGGCGTCCTGGTGTCCATCCGGGTGAGCTCGCGGATGACGCCGGTGACCGGGCTGACCAGGTGGGCGTACCGCTCGGCGGTGTCCTCCGGGTGCTTGGAGCGGTGGCCGCCGTCGGCGGTGAAGGTCTTGGGTCGTGAGCGCAGCTCGACCGGGGCCTCCGCGGCCGCGGCCATCAGGCCGTCGTCGCCGCACTCCGGGCACTGCGGCCTGCGCCGCAGCTCGTGGCGGGTGGCTCCGAGGCGCATGGTGTCGAAGGTGACCAGGTCGCGCTGCTGCGGGTTCCTCGCCCCGGCCAGCCACTTCGCCGCCTCGGCCGCGACGAGCCGCACGCCCGCGCCGCGGGTCAGCGCCAGGTCGGCGGCGGGCAGGGCCAGCGGGCGGCCGGCCCGCAGCCGGTCCTCCACGTACGTCAGCGACTGCCGGTGCCCTTCCAGCCGCTGGGACAGGCATCGCCAGCAGCCGCCGTCGCCCTCCCCCGGCTGGAAGACGGGGCCCAGCCAGAGGACGGGGCCGGTCGTGCGGGCCAGCAGCCATGGCCGTCGCTCCGCCAGGTGCCGCCGGTTGATGTCGGCCAGCTCGCCGCGCAGGTAGTCGTCGGTCAGCACGACGGTCAGCGCCGCGTCCTCCCCGGGGCCGGTCACCTCCACCCCCTCGGCGACCAGCAGGTCCCGCAGCTCCTCGGCGGGCACCTCCCCGACGGTGAGCAGCTCGGCCCGCCCGCCGCGCACCGCGGCGACCGCCTCCTGCGCCTGGAGTCCGGCCATCTCCCAGTAGGCGGCCGTCCTCCGATCCACGTCCTCGGTGACGTCGACCAGCAGATCGCGCTGTCTGAGCATGTGGAGCACGTAGTAGACGTTCTCCGGCGGGACGTCCGGCTCCACCGCGACCAGGATGTCGTTGACGGTGTGCTTGCCGTCGAGCAGGCCGGCCACCGCCTCGATTGACCGGCCGGTGAGCACGTGCGTGTCGCGCTCGTTGATCAGGAAGACCCCGTCTCCCTCGATGACCTCGACCCTGAAATGGCGACGGAAAGCTGGTCGGGCGTCCATAACGTTCCTTTCGGTCAGCGCACTCGGGTCAGTGCACGAGGCGCAGCGAGGCGACCTGGTCGTCGGCGAGCCGGAGGAGGGTGAGCCCCGCCGCGGCGAGCCCGTCGGTGGCGGACAGGGACAGGCGGTCGGCGCGCCGCCGGTCGGCGAACCAGCGGCCCGTGTGGTCGCGGCGGCGCAGCAGTTCGGCGGCCAGCTCGCGGGCGGACCGCTCCAGCGCCGCGTCGCCGGTCAGGCGGGCCGTGTGCAGCGCCACCTCGGCGTCCACGACGAGCCGCGCGCAGGAACGTCCGGCGTCGGGCGCGCAGTACCTGGCCACGCGCTCCCGCAGGCCCGCCTGTCTCCGGACAACCTCCCGCTCCGCCGGCATCTCGCCGAGCAGCTGCTGACCAAGGGGTACCTGGC
>NZ_JBSFTC010000167.1:0-24064 GCF_053590415.1 Nonomuraea sp. NPDC003201 | reverse complement strand
TGCTGGCCGGTGCCGCCGCGGCCGCGCCGCTGATGGGCGGGGCGGCCACGGCGCTGGCCGGCAGCGGTGACGCGGACGCGCTGTTCAAGGCCGGGAAGTTCGAGGAGGCCGGCCGGGCGTACGAGGAGATCCTCAAAAAGGACCCCAAGAACCTGCACGCGGCCCGCCAGCGCGGCTATGTCGGGCTGCTGTCCAACCGGTTCCCCGACGCCGAGAAATACCTCAAGATGGCCCTCAACCTGGCGCCCGACGACAAGGAAACCAACGGGCTCCTGGGCGACTGCTACATCCGGCAGGACAAGTTCGGCCTGTCCGCACCGCACTGGGAAGCGGCCGGTGAGGACGGCTACGCCAAGTGGTTCGCGGCGGTCAGTGGTGAGGCGTACCAGGTCCACGGCGACATCGCGCGGCTGGAAATCAAGCAGATGGACCCGATTCCGCTGGTAGAGGCCTCGGTCAACGGCGGACCGACGAAGCGCTTCATGTTCTACACCGGCGCCCCGAATCTGAGCATGCGGGCGTCGGTGGCCAAGGAGGCCGGGCTGAGGGCCGTTGCCAGTCAGAAGGTGGAGTACGAGAACGGCATCATATGGGCGTACTACGGGATACTCGACTCCTTCAAGCTGGGTGGCATCGAACTGCGCAACGTCCCGGTGGGCTGGTCGTCGACGGAGTCGGGCGAGGATGTCGGAACTGACAGCGACGGCCTGATCGGCACGTGGGTCTTCTACCACTTGCTGACCACCTTCGACTATGCGGGCCGGCAACTGATCCTGCGCCGCCGCACCCCCGAAACGGCCAGGAAGGCACGCGCCACCGCCAAACAGGCGGGCGCGCAGCCCCTTCCAATATGGCTGGCCCGTGAGCAGTACCTGCACAGCACGGGCAGCTTCGCCGGCACGGCCGGCTCCCGCACAGGGGTGGTGGGCGTCAACCTCGGCGGAACCAGCGAGATCGTGGCGGGCTTGCGGGGAAAAACGGCCGAGCAGTTGGGAATCCGCAGCGACTACGACCGCGAGATCGGGACTTTCGGCAGCAGCCACCCGGCCGTCGTCTACCCCTGCTACCCGAAGGAGATCCGCCTCGGCAACGCCGTCGCCAAGGAGGTCTACTGCTACACGAACCCCAACTCGCAAATCAACGTGCCCTGGCCCTATGGGACAGGGTTCGACTCGATGGGCTGGTTTTCCCACTGCTTCTGGAAGCCCTATAACATCACCGTCGACTTCACCGACATGAACCTCTACATCGCCCGCGGCAAGGCCACCTGATCAGGAGCTACGTGGAGCTGCCGGCTCCTACGGGCGGTGGGGTAAGGGCGAAGCAGACGCCTTCACCCCCTCGCCCGGTGCCGTACCAGGTAGCCGGAGCCCGGCGGCAAGCCGCGTCAGGCGCCCGGTGGGGCGACGGCGTCGGGTGGGAGGTGGCGGGAGAGGCGGAGGAGGGTGAGGGCGGCCAGCGCGAGCAGGACGGTGAGCGTGCCCCACAGCAGCGCGGGCGCGGCACCCAGCAGGGCCGAGAAGGCGGCCGGGGCGACGACGTTGCCGATGGCCCAGGTCTGCTGGTGGATCGCCAGGTAGCGGCCGCGGAGGGCCGGTGGTGCCGTCGCCGCGGCCAGGGCCCACGACGGGGTGGCGTGCATCAGCTCACCCGCCGTGAAGACGAGGGTGGCCGTCACCAGGGCGATGACGCGCGGTGGTCCCGGTGGGAACGCGGCCGCCGCGGCGTACGCGACGCACGACACGATCAGGACCGCCCCACCGAGGGCCATGGCGTGGGTACGGCGGGCGGCCCGCTGCCGTCGCCGGACCGCGAGCTGGCCCACGGCCACCAGGATCGTGTTGAGCGTGTACAGCAGGCCCAGCAGCCAGGCGGGGGCGCCGAGCACCGTGACGGCGTACACCGGCAGCGCGACCGGAAGAACCAGGCGCGTCAGCGTGAACGCCTGCTCGGCCGCCACCAGCCCGAGGAACGGCCGGTCCGCCAGGACCCGCCGGTACCCTCCGCGCTCCGGGAGCACCGGCTCGATCGGTGCGCGCCGCCCCGACAGGACCAGGCAGGCGGTGGCCACGACGAAGCTGGCCGCATTGACCGACGCGATGATCACGAAGCCGGTCGTGCCGCCCAGCGACACCACCCCCGCTGACAGGAGCCCGCCCAGGCCGAACGCGACGTTCCTGGCAGTCGACATCAGCGCGTACAGCCGGTCCCGGTCCGCGCCCGTGGCCAGGACCGAGATGTAACCGCCGGAGGCAGGATAGTAGGCCCGATCTCCGAACGCGACCACCGCCGCGACCACGATCAGCGCGGCGAAGCCGTCCACGAACGGGTACGCGGCGAAGCCCAGCCCGCGCAGCACGTACGTGCCCATCAGCACCCGCCGCGCGTCGAACCGGTCGATGAGCACGCCGGCCACCGGATTGGCGGCCAGCCCCACCGCGGCCGCGGCCGTCACCCCCAGCCCGACCACGGTCATGGGCAGGCCGGTGACCCGGTGGATGAACAGCAGGGTGAGCGGGTAGTACAGGCCGCTGCCCAGGGCGTCCACGAACATCCCGACGAGAAACGGCCGCACGCCCGACTGGCGCTGCGCGGAGGCGATCGACATGACCAGGAGTATCAGCACGCGCGAGGGCCGTCGCGGATCGGCCGCCCGCCCTAGACGTTCTACGCCGATGGTCTTAGCACCCGGGTGAGCGCTGCGGCGATCCACGTAAAAGGCCAGGTCAGGAACCGTGCGACACGCTCTCTACGCGAATGGGGCCTATCGGTCGCGGGTATCGGTGGCATGCATCTCCGGCAACACCACAGGCCTGAAAGGGAGTCAGATGACCACGACCGCAGAGCGTACCGAGACGTCTGAGCGCGACACCGAAGAGCGGGAGGCGTTCGAGTCGCTGATGTTCGCCGCACTTGCTGCCCGCCGCGAGGAAAGCACCGAGATGGGCATCGAGCACCCGCTGATGCTGGCCATGCTCATGCGCCGCCGCAAGGAAGGCGGCACGAGCATGATCGAGCACCCCCTCCTGCTCGCCATGCTCATGCGCCGCCGCTCGGAAGGCGAGGAAACCGGCATCGAGCACCCGCTCCTCCTCGCCATGCTCATGCGCCGCCGCAAGGAAGGCGGCACGAGCATGATCGAGCACCCCCTCCTGCTCGCCATGCTCATGCGCCGCCGCACGGAAGGCGAAGAGACCGGCATCGAGCACCCGCTGATGCTGGCCGCGCTCATGCGCCGCCGCAGGGAGAGCGGCATGAACATCATGGAGCACCCCCTCATGCTCGCCGCGCTCATGCGCCGCCGCACGGAAGGCGAAGAGACCGGCATCGAGCAACCGCTGATGCTGGCCGCCCTTGCGTCCCGATAAGCACCCGATAACCACCCGACAGCCGCCCGAACAGCCGCCCGACGACCGCCCGACGACCGCGCCCGCCGGCCCGCAAGGAAGAACGCCGTCTCCTGGTTTCCCGGCAAGGGGAAATCGGGAGACGGCTCACACCGACCGAAAAGGAGCACCTCATGGCGCCGGAGCAAACCGGTAACTCATCCGAGCACAACCCTCTGGAGTCCATGATCGACGACCTCATCCGCGACATCCTCAGCGAGTCCGGCCAGACCACCAAAGCCCGCGCGCGCGGCGTGGATCCCATGGCGAGCCTGATCGAATCGGCCCTGTCGTCGACCTCGCGTACGGCGTCGAAGGCGTCGCCGATGGAACGGCTCCTGCTCACGCAGGTGTTGTCGTCCGCGTTGGCGGACGCGCTCGCGCCGGCGCTGGCAGAGGTCCTGGCGCCCGAGATCATGAAGTCCCTGGAACATCATCTGTCTCCCGGCCCGACCAGCGGCATGACGTCGGCGCGCAGCACCGCCAAAGGAGCAACGGGGAGCAGAAGAAAGACCTGAGTCTCCGGCCGCGGCGACAGGGCCCGGCCGCCGTCCGGCAGCAGCCCCGCGACGGCGGCCGGGCCCTGCTGCGTGACGGGCCGGGGCACGCGCCCGAAATCAGGGCCCAGGCGGCTTATGGCGCGTGCTGATCAGGTGGAATCATCGGCGCATGAACGCTGACGTCATCGTCGTCGGGGCCGGGCTGGCCGGTCTGGTGGCGACCTGCGAACTGGTCTCCCGAGGCAAGAAGGTCGCCGTGGTCGACCAGGAGAACGCCGCCAACCTGGGCGGCCAGGCCTTCTGGTCGTTCGGGGGGCTGTTCCTCGTCGACTCGCCGCAGCAGCGGCGGCTGGGCGTGAAGGACTCCTTCGAGCTGGCCTGGAACGACTGGCAGGGCAGCGCCCAGTTCGACCGCCTGGACGACGAGGACTCCTGGGCCGTGCGGTGGGCTCGGGCCTACGTCGAGTTCGCCGCCGGGGAGAAGCGGGCCTGGCTGGACGGGCTGGGCATCAAGTTCCTGCCCACGGTCGGCTGGGCGGAGCGGGGTGACCTGCGCGCGGACGGGCACGGCAACTCCGTGCCGCGCTTCCACGTCACCTGGGGGACGGGGCCGGGGGTGCTGAAGCCGTTCGTCCGCAGGGTCCGGCAGGCGGCCGGCAGCGGGCTGGTCACCTTCCACCACCGCCACCAGGTGGACGAGCTGATCGTCAGCGGCGGAGCCGTACAGGGGGTGCGTGGCACGCTGCTGGCCGAGGACGACTCGCCGCGAGGAGTGGCCTCCAACCGCGACAGGATCGGCGAGTTCGAGCTGACGGCACCGGCGGTGATCATCACCAGCGGCGGCATCGGCGGCAACCACGACCTGGTGCGCCGCTACTGGCCGGAGCGGATGGGCAGCGCGCCGGAGAGCATGGTCACGGGCGTGCCGGCGTACGTGGACGGCCGGATGCTCGACATCAGCGCCGAGGCCGGGGCGCGGCTGGTCAACCGCGACCGCATGTGGCACTACACCGAGGGCCTGCGCAACTGGGACCCGATCTGGCCGGGCCACGGCATCCGGATCCTGCCCGGCCCCTCCTCGATGTGGTTCGACGCGCTGGGGCGGCGGCTGCCCGACCCCTGCCTGCCCGGCTACGACACGCTGAGCACGCTGCGCCACCTGCGCGGCACCGGCCACGACCACTCCTGGTTCGTGCTCACCCAGAAGATCATCGAGAAGGAGTTCGCCCTGTCGGGCTCCGAGCAGAACCCCGACATCACGGGCAACGACCGCAAGGCGTTCCTCCGGGAACGCCTCCTCGGGAAGGGCGCCCCGGCCCCGGTGGAGGCGTTCAAGCGCAACGGCGCCGACTTCGTCGTGGCCGCCACCTTGGACGAACTGGTCGCCAAGATGAACCAGCTGACGCTCGAACCCCTGCTCGACGCCGACCTCGTGCGCCGCCAGATCGAGGCCCGCGACCTGCAGGTGGTCAACCCGTTCAGCAAGGACTCCCAGATCCAGGGCATCCGCAACGCCCGCCGCTACCTCGGCGACAAGCTGGGCCGGACCGTCGCCCCGCACCGGATCCTCGATCCCGCCGCCGGGCCGCTGATCGGGGTCATGCTCCACGTACTCACGCGCAAGACCCTCGGCGGCATCCAGACCGATCTCGACTCCCGCGCCCTGGGGCCGACCGGCGAGCCCGTCGACGGCCTGTTCGCGGCGGGTGAGATCGCGGGCTTCGGCGGTGGCGGCGTCCATGGCTACAACGCCCTCGAAGGCACCTTCCTCGGCGGCTGCCTGTTCTCCGGCCGCCAGGCCGGCCGCGCCGCGGCACGCTGAGCTATTTCCACAGATAGTCGTGACGTGGGGAGGCCCGGCCGACGAGGACGCCGCCGTCGCGGACCTGCCATTCCTGCTGCCCCTCGACCTCGTGGAACACGAGGAAGAGGCCGCAGACGCGGTCGCCGTCCACGTCCGTGGGCGGCAGAGCGGCGATCCGGCGGATCAGCGCGAGAACCTCGCCGGATCGGCCCTCGCGGACGGCACGCGCGTAGCAGGCGGCATCGAGCCAGCCCCCTTCGGGGAAGGCCCAGCCCTCCGTCTCGCCCTGCCGGATGATCCGCTCCGCCTCGGATCGTTGACCCGAGAACTCCAGCCAGCCGCGTATGGAGACCCACGCACTCATAACCACATGATGGCTTGCAGGAAGTCGAGAGTATTTGTCGGAATTGCCTGCGGCGGCCACCGCCCGGACGGCAGACTGTTGCCGCGGCCATCACGAGCCTTTCTCCGTTCTCTGACGAGAGCCCGCGGAGGGGGCCGGGGTGGCCGTCACCATTTCTCCGGACACCCTCAGCCCAGCAGCCGCGCTTCCACCTCCGGGGCGAGGCCGACGCCCGGCCGGTCCGGGCGCGTCGGGGGCCGGCCGCCGATGCTCCGGAGCCACTCCCACGTGTCGGCCACCGTCTCCTCCAGAGGACGGCACCGCAGGCCCGCCGCCACCGCCTTGGACACGTCGGCCCCGTGCATGAAGTCGTAGCCCTCGCCGACCAGCCAGATCGGCAGGTCCGTCCACGGTTTCACGCCCGCCGCCAGGATCCGCTCGGCCGCCACCCAGCGCAGCTCCGCGTCCGATCCGGTCACCTTGACGCAGGTCTCCAGGAGCTGCCTCATCGTCGCGAACCCCGGCGGGCTCACCACGTCATAGGCTCCGCCGAGCCCGCGCCCGGCCGCCGCCAGGCACCAGCCGGCCAGGTCGCGGGCGTCGATGTACTGCAGGCCGAGGTCGCGCGGCTCCGGGGCGAGCACCGGGCCGCCGCGGGCGATCCGGCTCAGCCACCAGGGCAGGCGCCCGATGTTCTCGTACGGGCCCAGGATCAGGCCCGCGCGGGCCAGCAGCGCCCGGTCCCCGAACGCCGCGACCGCCCCGGCCTCCGCACCCGCCTTGTCCTTGGCGTAGTCGCCGTCGCCGTCGTCCGCCGCCACCGCCACGACCGGGGCGCTCTCGTCCGCGCCGAACGGCACCGGCGGCGCGTACACCGACCGGCTGGACACGTAGACGTAGTGGCCGGCCCGGCCGGCCAGGAGCGACGCGGCCGCACCGACCGCGGCCCGCGCCCACGACCAGGTGTCCACCACCACGTCCCACTCCCCGCGCTCCAGCGCAGCCGGCCCGCCGGGGGCCGTGCGGTCGCCGCGCAGCGCCGTCACGCCGGCCCGCGGCTCGTGGGTGCCGCGATTGAACGTCGTCACCTCCCAGCCCAGCGCCACCCCCTCGTCGACGAACGCCCGCCCCACGAACTCCGTGCCGCCCAGCACCAAAAGCCTCATGGCATCCACCATGGCCTGGCGGATTCGGGCGCGGTAGGTGTGCACGCCCTCAGCGGAATCGCCACCAGCGAATATGCCGGGGCGGACGCGGGCCCGGTCATGTTGCGACGGCCCTGCGCGGGTAAATGTCACAGACAGTGATGAAGCCGGGACGGGACGGGATGGTGAGACGGCTGTTTCCACGCTCGATCCGCGCACGCCTGACCACGCTCGCGACCTTGATAGCGGCCGTGGTCTTCATCGCGACCGCCACCATCACGCTCGCCACCGTGCCCGACAACCTGCGCAACATGGTCCAGACGAGGGTCGAGCTGGCGGCACGGCGGGTCGCCGCCGAAGCGCGTGCCGGAAACCTGCCCCCGGTGCTGGAGACGCCGTCACGCGTCCATGTCCTCCAGGTGGTCTCGGCGGACGGCAGGCTGCTCGCGAGCAGCCCCGGCCCGGCCCAGGGCCTGCGGCTGGGGGACCTCAAGCCCACCTGGCCCCAGGTCGTCCGCGTCGGCGAGCGCACCGTGTCCCGCGGCCCCGACGAGCCCAAGACCCACTACCTGGTCGTGGCGATCGCGGCGCAGACCCCTCAGGGCCCTGTGACGGTCTACGGGGCGTCCCCGCTGACCGACGTGGACCGAGCCCTCAACTGGATATATGTCCTGGTGTTCATCGGCACTCCGCTCATCCTGGTGAGCGTGGCGGGCATCACCTGGATCTCGGTCGGGTCCGCGTTGCGCCCCGTCGAACGCATCCGTGCGGAAATGGCCGAGATCACCGGGCAGGACCTCAGCAGGCGCGTGCCCGTGCCCGACACCGGCGACGAGATCACCGACCTGGCCACCACCACCAACGACACCCTCGACCGCCTCGAACGCTCCGCCGAGACCCAGCGCCGCTTCGTCGCCGACGCCTCCCACGAGCTCCGCAGCCCCATCGCGGCCCTGCGCGCCCAGCTGGAGGTGGCCAGCGCGTATCCCGACGAGACGGACTGGCAGGCCACCGGCGAGCAGGCGCTGGCCGCCGCCGACCGCCTGGCCGGCATCATCGACGAGCTGCTGATGCTGGCCCGGCTGGACGCCGGCGCGGTCAGCGAGCGCCGCGTCGTGGACCTGGCTCGCGTGGCGATGGACCACGTCCGCCGCCGCGAGGGCAACCGGGTGCCCATCATCCCCGACGTGTGCGCCGCGGCGCCCGTCCACGGTTCCCTCATGCAGCTCGACCGCCTGCTGACGAACCTGCTCGACAACGCCACCCGGCACGCCGCCACCCGCATCGACCTGGAGGTGGCCGTGGAGGGCGACAAGGTGATCGTCACGGTGACCGACGACGGCGACGGCATCCCGCCGGAGGATCGGGAGCGGGTCTTCGAACGCTTCACCCGCCTGGCCCCCGCCAGGGCCAAGGACAAGGGCGGCAGCGGCCTCGGCCTGGCCCTGTGCCGCGACATCGCCGCGGCCCACGACGGCACCCTCACCATCGCCGACCACTTCCCCGGGGCCCGTTTCGTGGTCGTCCTCCCCCTTTACGGGGAGCCGTGATCGGCCGGGGTCTGCCGTAGGCTCGCGCCCATGGATCTGCGCCAGCTCGCCGCCGAGATCGAACCCATTTCCAGCCGGTACGCGGACAAGCTCGGGATCGAGCGCGACGACACCTGGTTCCTGCTCAAGCTCCAGGAGGAGATCGGCGAGCTGACCCAGGCGTTCCTCATGCGCTCCGGCCGGGCCAGGACCAAGGGGCGCACGGCGGACGAGCTGGACGCGGGGTTCCGGGAGGAGCTGGCCGACGTGCTGTGCCACGTGGTCCTCCTGGCCCACCATCACGGGGTGGACCTGGAGGCGGAGGTGGCGCGCAAGTGGCTGGCCTGGAAGCGCTGATGCGTGCGCCGTTACGGCGGCCGGCCCCGTGCGGGTCAGCGGGCGTCACCCTGGAGGCCCCTCGCCACGTGCGGCGGGTGGTGCCGCCCGTGCTCTGCCGTACAGGATGAAAGAGCCCCGCCACGTACGGCGGGAAAAGGGGCGGCCCGCCCGGGAGGAAACGGGCGGGCCGGAGGGAAGAGAGGTCAGTTGACGGCGGTGATCCGGTTGGTGGCCGGCGGGGCGATGGGGTTGTCCTTGCCGAGCTGCTCGACGAAGGCGTCGATGTCCAGCGGCCCGCTCCACAGGTCGGTGCCGTCCTTGAAGCCCGCGAAGGCGTCGCCGCCGCCCACGAGGAAGTTGTTCGCGGCGACCCGGATCGACTGCGTGTCCGTCACCGGGACCCCGTCGATCTTCATGTCCGACACCTTGGAGCCCCAGGCGGCGCTCCGGCTGTAGGTGTAGGTGAAGTTCGCCGACGGCTGCAGGATCTTGGCGAACGGCTGGTTGTTGGGACCGCCGGTGAACTGCTGCTCGAGCACGGTCTTGAGCTGGGCGCCCGTGAGCGTGACGACCTGCATGAGGTTGTTGAACGGCTGCACGGTGAACGCCTCGCCGTACGTGACGACGCCGTCGCCCTCGTTCGCCGGAGACGTCGCGTACGTCAGGGACGCCCGCACCCCGCCCGGGTTCATCAGGGCGATCTGGGCGTTCCCGCCGGTCTTCGTCCCGGCCAGCTGGCCGTCGGCGATGAGGTCACCGAGCGCGGACTCGCCGGACGGCGCGGCCGTGTTCGTGATGTCGGCGGCGATCTTGCCGACGGGCTTGTTGGCGACGGAGGCGACGCGGTCCTTCCACGTCTGCACGAACGTCGAAATTTCGGGATCCGGGGTGACTGTCCGGGTCACGACGTGGTTGTCCGCGACGACCGAGGCGCGGTCGATGTCCCGCGTCTTGACGTTCACGTTCAGGTCCACCTGCGTGATGACCCGCCCGAACGAGCCGCCCTGCGAGTAGACGCGGTCGTTGCCCGCCGGGTCCTTGACCTTGCACAGGTACGCCTGGTGGGAGTGCCCGCTGAGCACGACGTCGATCTCCGGGTCCACCTGCGTGGCGATGCGGTTGCCCGCCCCCGGGACGGCGCTGCAGGCGTCGGGCGACTGGCCCGCGTTCACCTGGTCACCCTCGTGCATCAGTACGACCTGCGCCTTCACTCCGACGAGCTTGAGCAGCTTCGAGGCGACGTTCGCGGCCTTCACCTCGTCCACGAACTTGAGGTCCTTGATCCCCTCGGCCGTGACGATGTTCGGCGTGGTCTGCGTGACGAGGCCGATGAAGCCGATCGGCACGCCGTTCATCCACTTGATGCTGACCGGCGGCAGCGCGGGCACGCCCCAGTCCGACAGGACCTGCTTGACCTGCGCCGAGTCCGAGCCGCCGAGGGCGGCGAGCGCGTCGGTCTTCTCGTTGCGGTTCTTGAACAGGACGTTCGCGCCCACGTAGTCGAACTTCGCGCCCTTCCACGGGCCGGCGGGCGAGCAGCCGTCCACCGGGTGGCAGCCGCCCTTCATGATCCGCCGCAGCTCGGTGTAGCCCTCGTCGAACTCGTGGTTGCCCACCGCGGCCACCTTGAGCCCCAGCTTGCCCATGAACTCGACCGACGGCTCGTCGTGGTAGGCCGCCGAGATCAGCGGCGTCGCCCCGATGAGGTCGCCCTGGGCCACGGCGATGGTGTTCTGGTCGGCCAGGGCCTTCATGTGGGCGGCGACGTACGCGGCGCCACCGGCGTCCACGGTCTGTCCGTTCTCGTCCACCATGCGGCCGGAGGATCCGGTGGGGGGTTCGAGGTTGCCGTGAAAGTCGTTGAGCGCAAGCAGCCGTACGGGCACCGTACGAGGGGCTTTGCTCGCGTCCGCCGGGAGCGTGGCGAGCATGACCGCACCCGAGGCGACGGCTCCGGCCAGCGCCAGCCGGAGGAAGGAACGAGACGTCATGGCCCAAGACGTTACGTTGGGAACCTATGCAGCCAATGGCGCAAAGGTAACGATTTGCCAGGTTGTCACATGGCGTTATTTGCCAGTCATACGCCTAGAGTTCGTTCTGTGAGCGAACGGGGGGATTGGCGCCACGTGATCGCTCACAGCGAAGGAGGGCCTGTGGGCGAGCATGTGAAGGTCAGGGAACGGCTCGATGACACCGAGGTCGCCTCGGTGCTCGGCCTGGTGGAGGCGGCGACGGAGGCCGACGGCGTCCGGCCGCTCAACGAGCATGTGATGCTCCATCTCCGCTACGGGGGCGACCCGCAGGCCCGGTCCCTGCTTCTGGAGGCGGACGGCACGCTCGTGGGCTACGCCCACATCGACCCGACGGACGAGGTCGAGGGCCCGAGCGCCGAGCTCGTCATCCACCCCGCCCACCGCCGTCAGGGCCACGGCGCGCGCCTGCTGAGCGCGGTCGCGGAGCTGGCGGACGGCCGGCCGCGCCTGTGGGCGCACGGCGACCACGCGGGCGCCGGGGCGCTGGCGGCCGCGTTCGGCTTCGAGCGGGTGCGCTCGCTCTGGCAGATGCGCCGCTCCCTCTTCGCCCCTCTTGAGGCTTCCGCCCTGCCCGACGGGGTGGTGCTGCGCACGTTCGTACCGGGTCAGGACGAGGAGGCCTGGCTCAAGGTCAACGCCGCCGCCTTCGCCCACCACCCCGAGCAGGGCTCCTGGACGATGGACGACCTGCTCCGCCGCGAGCAGGAGCCCTGGTTCGACCCGGAGGGGTTCTTCCTGGCCTTCCGCGGCGACCGGCTGGCCGGCTTCCACTGGACGAAGATCCACGGCTCCTCGTCCCACGGCCACGAGCCCCTGGGAGAGGTGTACGTCGTGGGCGTCGACCCCTCGCAGCAGGGCACCGGCCTGGGCAGGACGCTGACCCTGGCCGGGCTGTGCCACCTGCGCTCGCGCGGCCTCGCCCAGGCGATGCTGTACGTGGACGAGGCCAACACGGCGGCGATCAGGTTGTACGAGTCCCTCGGCTTCAACCGCTGGGACGTGGACGTGATGTACGCGCCCGCCGAAGAGGCGGCTACTCCACGATCGAGTGAAGGATGAAGTAGGAGACGGCGGCCACCAGGGCGGCGGCCGGAATGGTCAGGATCCAGGCGGTCACGATGTTCCCGGCGATCCCCCATCGCACGGCGCTGAGCCGCTTGGTGGCTCCCACGCCCATGATCGCCGTGGTGATCGTGTGCGTGGTGGAGATCGGCGCCCCGAACCCGATGGCCGCCCCGTACAGGACCGTCGCCGCCGCCGACTCCGCGGCGAAGCCCTGGGGCGGGTCGAGCGCGATGATGCGCCGGCCCAGCGTACGCATGATGCGCCAGCCACCCGCGTACGTCCCCAGCGAGATCGCCCCGGCGGCGGCCAGGATGACCCACTGCGGGATGGGGTCGGACGGATTGGCGAACCCGCCGACGGTGAGCGCCAGGAAGATGACACCCATGGTCTTCTGCGCGTCCTGCAGCCCGTGCCCGAGCGCCATGGCGGCGGCCGAGACGGTCTGCGCGTAGCGGAAGCCGCGGTTGGTCTTGCCCGGCTGGCTGTTGCGGAAGATCCAGTAAATTGCGATCATGATCAGGGCCGCCAGCGTGAACCCGATCAGCGGCGACAGCACCATCGGGATGACGACCTTCTCGACCACGCCGTCCCAGTGCACCAGGCTGGCCGAGGCCAGGGCGGAGCCCACCAGTCCGCCGATGAGCGCGTGACTGGAGGAGGAGGGCAGGCCGAAGTACCACGTGATCAGGTTCCAGGAGATCGCGCCGATGAGCGCCGCGGCCACGACGACCAGCCCGTGGGGGCCGTTCGGCGCGTCGATGATCCCCTTGCCGACCGTCTGCGCGACCTGGGTGCCCAGGTGGGCGCCGATGAAGTTCATGGCCGCGGCCATGAACAGCGCGGCCCTGGGGGTCAGGGCCCGGGTCGAGACGGAGGTTGCGATGGCGTTCGCCGCGTCATGGAACCCGTTGGTGTAGTCGAAGACCAAAGAGATGACGACCACGCCGATGACGAGGGCGAGCGTAAGGTCCACTGCTGGGCCTAGCTTTCCTTGACCGCGATCGACTCGACGGTGTTGGCCACGTGCTCGAAGGCGTCGGCCGCCTCTTCGAGGGCGTCGACGACCTCCTTCATCTTCATGACGGTGAGCGCGTCGTACTCACCGCTGAACAGCTTGGCCAGCAGCCTCCGGTAGACCTGGTCGCCCTGGTTCTCGAGGCGGTTGACCTCGATCCAGTACTCGTTGAGGTTCTTCATGGACCGCAGCCGCGGCATCGCCTCGGCCGTCAGCTCGGCGGCCCGCTCCAGCACCTCGACCTGCCTGACCACGTCTTTCGGCAGGTGGTCGAGCTGGTACAGGACGATCAGGTCGGAGGCCGCCTCCATGGCGTCCATCACGTCGTCGAGGTTGGACGCGAGTCGGTAGATGTCCTCACGGTCGAACGGAGTGATAAAGCTCTCATTGAGCCGGTTCATGATCGCATGGGTGCGTTCGTCCCCGGCGTGCTCGCATGCACGCATCTTCTCGGCCAGGGCCTCCCTGTCCGATCCGTCACTGATGATCTCTACCAGCAGACGGGATGCGGTGACCAGGTTGTTCGCGGAGTCTGCGAACAGGTCGTAGTAGCTGTCCTCACGTGGCGTGAGACGCAGGCGCACGTCGTTCTCCAGATGTGCGGGGATGGTCCGTGGAAAGGGTACGGGCTACCAGGCGAAATGCGAACTTCATGTCCCCTTCTCCTACTGGTTACCCTGCGTATGTTGTGCAACACCCGGGACAGAGGGTACTTTGATGTCTTTTTTGTCACGTTACCGGGGGACCGATATCAAACCTTGGTCCGATGGAAGTCCCGGAACGACCTCGACGGCGTCGGCCCCCGCTGCCCCTGATACCGCGACCCGTACTTCGCGGACCCGTACGGATGCTCGGCGGGCGAACTGAGCCGGAACACGCACAACTGCCCGATCTTCATCCCCGGCCACAGCTTGATCGGCAACGTGGCCACGTTCGACAGCTCCAACGTCACATGCCCGCTGAACCCCGGATCGATGAACCCCGCGGTCGAATGCGTCAGCAACCCGAGCCGCCCCAGCGAACTCTTCCCCTCCAGCCGCGACGCCAGATCATCCGGCAACGTCACCACCTCATAGGTGGAGGCCAGCACGAACTCCCCCGGATGCAGGATGAACGGCTCATCCCCATCGGGCTCGACCATCCGCGTCAGATCCGGCTGCTCGACCGAGGGGTCGATGTGCGGGTACCGGTGGTTCTCGAAAACCCGAAAGAATCGGTCAAGCCGTACGTCGATGCTGGAGGGCTGGATCATGTCCAGGTCGAACGGCTCCAGCCCGAGCCGGCCGGCTTCGATCTCGGCAAGGATGTCACGGTCAGATAGCAGCACGGTGAGCAACCTACCGTCCGATCGGAAACTCTGTGGGGTTGGGATTGCTGTTGTGCGCCAAGTTTCCGCTACAGTGGGGACGCGGCTTCGGGTCGCATGCGGGTGTAGTTCAATGGCAGAACATCAGCTTCCCAAGCTGACAGCGCGGGTTCGATTCCCGTCACCCGCTCTCATCATGAAGGCCCAGGTAGACCGGTGGATTCGGCGCCTGGGCTTTGATCTTTCTTAGGGCTGTTGGTTAGCGTCCACGGGAGTGGTGTACGGGTTTGAACCCGTTCGTCACCTTGATGCCCGTGAGGGAAGATCGATGTGACATGAGGGCGGCCACTCCGCGATCCTTCACAGCTGTCGAAGGCATACGAAGGAGAACGAGAAGTGGCCGCTAAAGACATTCTGCCTGCTCAGGGTGAGTGGTTCGACGAGACCCTCGCCACGGCGTCGCCCGATGTGCTGCGCGAGATGGTCGTGCGGATGGCGCAGATGATGATGGACGCCGAGGTCGAGCAGCGCTGCGGCGCCGGCTACGGCGAGGTGTCCGAGGCACGCGTCAACTCGCGCAACGGCTACCGGAGACGGGAGTGGGACACCCGCGCCGGGACGGTCGAACTGGCCATCCCGAAGCTGCGGACCGGCTCGTACTACCCCGAGTGGCTGCTGGAGCGGCAGCGGCGGGCCGAGCGGGCGCTGGCCTCGGTGGTGGCCACCTCTTATCTGCTGGGCGTCTCGACCCGGCGGGTAGAGCGGCTGGCCGAGCAACTCGGGGTGACCCGGCTGTCGAAATCGCAGGTCAGCGTGATGGCACGGGAGCTGGACCAGATGGTGAGCGAGTTCCGCGACCGGCCGCTGGACGCCGGGCCGTACACGTTCGTGTGGATCGACGCCCTCACGCAGAAGGTGCGTGAGGGCGGCCGCACGGTCAACGTGCATGCGCTGGTCGCGACCGGCGTCAACGCCGACGGGCACCGCGAGATCCTCGGCATCGACGTCGTGTCCTCGGAGGACGGGGCCGGCTGGCTGGCGTTCCTGCGCGGCCTGGTCGCCCGCGGCCTGTCCGGCGTCAGCCTGGTGATCTCCGACTGCCACGCCGGGCTGCGCGACGCGATCGCCTCCTGTCTGCCCGGAACCTCCTGGCAGCGGTGCCGTGCGCACTACGCCCGCAACCTGGCCACCTGCGTTCCGAAGAGCGCCCAGCCGTGGGTGTCGACGATGCTGCGCACCGTCTTCGAGCAGCCCGATGCGGCCTCGGTGCGGGCCCAGCACCGCCAGGTCGTTCAGGTGCTGGAGGACAAGTACCCCAAGGCCGCCGAGCATCTGGATGAGGCGCGCGAGGACATTCTGGCCTTCGCCACCTATCCCAAGACGGTGTGGCGGCAGATCTGGTCCAACAACCCGCAGGAGCGGCTGAACAAGGAGATCCGCCGCCGCACCGACGTGGTCGGTATTTTCCCGCACCGCGAGGCGATCGTCCGGCTGGTCGGCGCGGTGCTGGCCGAGCAGCACGACGAGTGGACCGAGGGCCGGCGCTACCTGGGCCTGGAGGTCTTGGCCGAGTGCCGCAAGGCCGCCGAGAGAAAGGCACAGGAAGACACCGCTGATGCAAATGTGACGAATAGTGCTATTGCTGCTTAAATAGGATTTAGATCGCAGAGTGGTTGAATCTCATACACCACGATCTTGGACGCGGCCGGCTGTTGATCTCTACGTGCCGTCAGCGTGCCATTAGGAACCCCGCGCAGGGACGGCCGAATAACACGTGGGCCGTATCCGCAAGCAGGTGCAGACTGGGCCGCATGCCTCCAGCCAACCTCAGCGAGACAGGGTACCTGCGTCACATCGAACTGCTCGCCCGCGATGTCATACACGCCGCAAACGGAGAAGGATGGCTGACCTACGACCGCGAGGCGACACCCGCCACCTCACTACACCGAGCCGTGAACGAACTGGCACGTCAGATCCGCCACTACCACTTCAGCGGTGACGGCTGCCTGGAAGACGATCTTCCGCCTATGCAGCTCGCAGGGATCGTCCTCCTCCACCCGAAGGCGATCCCCCCGGACATGGAGGGGACCTACGAAGAAATTTGCACCCGACTGGGGATGCCTCCGACAGCGGATGGCTGGGCCGTCTGGAACACCTGGGCCAACGATCAGCAACCCATCTCCATCGTCCTCGCCGACACCGATGGAACCGAGGGCATACTCGTGAACTGGGCCCACGGCATCGAGGTCTACCCATCCGCGCCACTGCCGGCGCAAGTCGTCTTGACCCGGCAAGGATGGCTCAAACCTATGACGCTCTCTCCCTTCAGCGCCCGAAAGCTCGGCATCACACGGCCTCCCTATTGGACGCCCGATGCCTCCGGCGGGGGCACTCCAGCTCCGGGATGATCGCCGCTTCGCAGGAGCGGGACGTAAGTTGCTTAGGTGAAGCCTGATCATCCCGTCCACCGTCGACCCGGGACAAGCCGAGCAGACCAGGGCCACGGGGACAAGGGGTCAACCACGGTCACTCACGACCAGTCTCAACCTCGGGTCAACGCCCCCACAAGGCAAGACCCCTGCAATTCCCAAGCAGGCAGCGCGGGTTCGATTCCCGTCACCCGCTCCACGCACGAAAATTGCTGTTCGGCATGCCGAATCGCCTACTCCTCGAACCAGGCCACCAAGCGGACAGCATCGGCTCCGTGAACGTGCGCGAGCGTACGCATAACTGTCCATACTCCGTGCCAGAGGCTGTCAGGCGGTACGGCACGGCGGCGCGTGGCACGCTCAACACGAAAGACGGTGTCTCTGTCCCTCCACTCAGTGCCTTCATCCCACAGCACAGCAACCTGATAAGGGTCGACCGTCAAGGTATCCACGCCACTTACCCGAGCGAACCTACGGCTCCATACCGAGCGGTAAACGAGTTCAAGGCTCTGATCGGGAAGCTGCCGATACTGGGCTACGTTGGTCGGATGAGGCGCGGGTTCATCCCAGTCGATCGCGGTGACCTCATCCCAGTTCAACCACGTGACACCAAAGGCAGCTTCCCCCCATTCCGCCAAACCCGCTTTGGCGGTCTCCGACGCATCCTGAGGGAGCCCGCGATCGGCCGCTATCGGTCGCCAGCGGCCTGAGCTGCGAACCCCGAAGAGACAATCGAAGGCTTCGTAGTCTCTGTCAACCAACATCTTCAGCGAGATAGCAGCGCACCAAACGGTCTCACCGACATCGAGTCCGGGAGTCCATGTGCGGCACTCGATGAATCCATGGATGTCGGTTCCCATGCCGAGATCTTCTTGTCCGCGCGGAGGCGCTGTCCAACCCTTTATGATCACGAGTCACTCGCCGGTCGCACCGTAGGTGGGCGAGGTAGATGTCCGAGCAGAGCGAGTGGAGTTCGTGCGGGCCGCAGGGCCGTGCCCGCTGCGTTCCCGTTCGGACGGCGATCAACGGGGAGTCACGGGGACTCACAGTCACTCGACCGACATATGCCCAGGTCAGCCTTTCCCCTGCGCCGAGGCCATGGTCTTGAAAGAGTTCCCAATCCGACAGCGCGGGTTCGATTCCCGTCACCCGCTCCGCAAGGAAGGCCCAGGTCAGGGCTGGCATGGTCAAAGCTCTGACCTACTTGGCTGTGGATCGGCGCGCCTATCTCAGGCGACTTTCCAGGTTCGGTCGCCGAGCGTCGCTACGAGATCCAAGTGACCCCCGAGCGCAGCGATGTACTCTCGTACGACGTCGATGCCGGATACTTCGCCGTGTTCGATCTTGGAGATGCGAGCTTGGCTGACTCCCAAGGTGTGGGCGAGTTCAGCCTGAGTGACACCGGCGGCCTGACGGATCTCGGCGAGCTGGAATCCGCGGACGTACGCTTCGCGGCGTTCACGCGCGGCGGCCTCTCCAGCAGCGCGTTCCGTCTCGTTTCGCGGGTCGAGCGCTGCCGCTTTGGCCTTGACGTCCGACCACTTGCTGTACCGAGCGTTCATCGCTCCTCCTGCTCTTCTTCTTTGAGCGTGATCAGGTGCTGGGCAAATCGTTCATCAGCCAGTGGTATCGCTTCCCGATACCAGCGGTTCCAGCTGCCGGCTTTATCGCCGGCTACCAGAAAGATCGCTTCCCTTACCGGATCGAAGCAGAACAGCATCCGGATCTCACTCGTCCCCGATGAGGGCGGGCGTAGTTCCTTCATGTTGTGGTACCGACTGCCCTGTACCCGGTCGACCAGAGGACGACGCGCCGTCGGGCCTTCCTCCGCGAGCTGATCGATCGCGTCCTTGACTAGGTCTGCAGTCTCCGGATCGGTTACGCACATGGTCAGGTACCACGCCTCGACCTCCGGATGAAGATTGACCTCCCAGCTCATGTAAGCGATTATAACCATCTAGTCATATTCTTCACATCCACATCCGATGCATGTCGCCTCTCGCCGAAGGTTGCGCCTGGCGAGCCTGGTGTCGAGCCGATTGGTGGATGCGTAGGTTCGCGGTCCAGGCACTGCCCCGCACGGGGGTGCCCGTTGCGTGTCTCCAATCAAGGATGCCCCCGTGGCCCTGGCCGCTTTCTCCCCGCACGGGTCGACTGCAGGCAAAGTGATCAGGCGGGCAGGGGGTACACGTCGCGTGAGGAACAGCAGGTCGCAGGCTGATCGTCGTGCCATTAGCGTGCCATTAAGGGCGGTAACGAGGGGTCAACCACGGTCACTCACGACCGGCCTCAGCCCCAGGTCAACCTCCCTACGAGCCAAGATCTCTGCAATTCCCAAGCTGACAGCGCGGGTTCGATTCCCGTCACCCGCT
Organism: Nonomuraea sp. NPDC003201; assembly: GCF_053590415.1. Classification (NCBI taxonomy): domain Bacteria; kingdom Bacillati; phylum Actinomycetota; class Actinomycetes; order Streptosporangiales; family Streptosporangiaceae; genus Nonomuraea; species Nonomuraea sp. NPDC003201. The sequence goes on along the minus strand of NZ_JBSFTC010000167.1, from coordinate 4,798 downwards.
CTCACTATGGAAAGCCAGGTCAGGGATGGTTGCCCGACCTGGCTTTGATCGTTTCTACAGGTGTTTCCGATCTTCCGTGCCCGTTACGTGCCCGATCCGTTGGGATCTTGATCCTTCAGGGACTCTTCGGCGAACTTGCCGAGAGCGTCGGCAATGGCCTGGTCACGCTCCATCGCGGTGTGCTGGTAGGTCAGTGCTGCCCAGGTGGACGAGTGGCCCATGCGGGTCATCAAGTCTTGGAAAGTCGCGCCGGATTGGGCGGCGAGGGTGTTGCCAGTGTGGCGGAGACCATGAAGTGGAAGCCGTCGTTCCCGCTTCCACGTGCAGTTCCTCGGCGAGAGTGCCGCCGGCTCGCCCCACCGTAGGCTCGTTCACGCTGTGCCCCGCCCACTCAGCGACCTGAGGCGCCGGCACTCCGTCGTTGAGCCATGACGTAGCCACTATGTCTCAGAGGTCCCCGAGGGAGCGTCTGGCGTTGTCGATGAGCTCCTTGTACGTGATGACCTCAACCCGGTTCACGTGCGTATTGAACGTCCGAAGCGCTTCATTGATCTCCCGTTCCGGCACGCTCGGCTGGACGGCTGGATGGCCGATCAGAACGACAGCGCTTGCTCGGCGTGTCTCGATGCCGAAGTCTTCGAAGATCTGCTGACGGTTTTCATCCAGTCCGACAAGGTAGTTGACAGCTTGGCCGACCGCATCATGCACCTCAGCAGTAGGCACCCAGGCTCCGCGATGTCGCTTCACCAGAGAACCCTTCATGCTCATGGCCCGCTTCAACTCGACGATGTGCAGACTTCCATCGCCGCGGATCAGAGGAATGTCTACCTCGTCACCCGACACCAACCTGCGCTGAGCGGCTTCCCCGACGAAACGCCCACCGAAGATCCAGTGCTGCCCTTCCAGCGCCCGTTGTAGTTCCAGCTCCGTGGCGGTCCTGTCCTCCACCACTTTGCGCAGGCTTGCCAGACGGGCCGAGCGCTGCTGAAGCTGGGATGCCCGGAGGATCATCTGACCATCTGAATCAGCGGCTAGGAGAGCCCATGCCTCTGGTGACGCAGCAATCCGCTGTGCGGCTTCCTCTGGGTCTTCGATATCAACCCGCTCCTGGAGCACACGCTCCAGCCACACCATCGTCTCCCTCCGGCCGCGGAAGAGCGAGTATCGCCCTGGCCGACCTTCCGGTGCTACGAGATACCGAGCGTCATGGCTGAGCGAGTTGATAAAGGCCAGCAGATCATCCACATCTGCACCGGGATGTTGGTCCAGGAACTCGCGCCCCGCCTCGGCGACGTACTTGAATTTGATCTCAAGCATGTTCGCCACAAACTGCCGCAAGCTTTGATTGCGTATGCCGTCTTGAAAAAGTCGGTATCTCTCGTTGAACTCCGGTTGCAGGATACGTTCCTCGGCGTAATCCAGAGAGTCCTGCAGCAGCCGCACGACCTCCCACTCGCCGACCGAGGCTGCGTGTCCGCGCGCCTGTGTCAAGAGTTGCACGAGCGCCTTCCCGCCCCGGCGGTGGCCGCCGCGTCCAGTTCGCATGTGCTGGAGCACGGAGGTGACCGCTCGCTTCACCTCATCGCTGGCCGCCTGCTTGTGAACGTACTCAAGCTGTAGGTCCAATGAGAAGTCTGATCTGACGCCCATGGGCTGAAGTGTGACCGGCAGGTGTGACAGTTTCTTGCGAGGGTTCCAGGGCGGTTGCCTACGCCGTTCAGGCACGCTAGAGGTCGTCCTACCGATTACGGAAACCCATGTCCCGGAAGCTCGCGAGGAAACAGGCCCAGGTCGGGGAGGTTCTCGAACTCCTCCCGGGCAAGTAGTCGGCCGCCATGTGGCGGATGGACTCATCCGGCGCCCACGACACCCCGCCTCGACGCAGGCTTGCCTCCGGCGGAGGCACTCCAGCGCCGGGATGATCACCGCGCCCGCGAGGTGCGTAGGTGGCCGAGGTGGGAGCCTGATCACCCCGCCCGCCATCGTCCCGGGCAAAGCCGAGCAGACCAAGGCCATGGGGACAAGGTTGTTCGTCCAGTGGGGCGCTCCACCTTGTCCCCATCGCCCCGGGCCGCTTCCCCTTCGGGCGGGACGACCGCGAACTGATGATCAGAAGGCAGAGTGCGTGCGGCACGAAAACCCCAGTCCAAGGGCTGATCGCCGTGCAATTAGCGTGCAATTAGACAGGGTAACAAGGGGTCAATCACGGTTACTCACGACCGCGTTTCCGCCCAGCTCAGAGCACTCACGTGCCGCGATCCGTGCAGTTCCCAAGCTGACAGCGCGGGTTCGATTCCCGTCACCCGCTCTCACCGTGAAGGCCCAGGTAGGGACATGAATCCCGACCCGGGCCTTGATTGTTTCCGGACTGATTCGATCTTCGCAGGCCATTAACGGGCCATTAGCTCGTGATCGCCCTGTGGGGACCAGTGCGCCTGCCGTGCCCTCGTCGTCGTCATCGTCGCGCGCTTCGAGCTGCCGATCGATGGCGTTGGTGATCACCTCATCGGCTCCCCTGACCGCGTGCTGGTAGATCATGGCTGCTCGGACGTTGTCGTGTCCCATGCGTGCCATGAGGTCTTTGAGCCCTGCGCCAGACTCAGCGGCCAGCATGTTGCCCGTGTGCCTCAGGTCGTGGAAATGAAGCCCGGACAGACCCATCTCCGTGACCACATCCACCCAGCATGTACGAGTGTTGAAGCCGCTTCTGCGTATCGGCCCACCCTTGGCTCCCGGGAACATCAGTGAGCCCGGCTCACTCTGAACGTAGGTGTCCATGTGCTCTCGGAGGGTGGGGGCGATGCTCTGTGGAATGCCGACCGTTCGGCGTCCGGCCTTGGACTTGGGCGGTCCCAGCACCAGCCCGCCCGCGGAGCGCTCGACGAAGGCGACGCGGACGCGGACCGTACGCGCCTTGAGATCGACATCCATCCGGCGTAGTGCGCTGACCTCGCCCCATTGCAGGCTCGCGAAGGTGGCCAGGAGCACCATCGCGCGGAACCGCCGGTCTTGGGTGGAGTCGGCCTTTCCCTCCATGGCCATCTTCCACAGTGCGCGCTCGGCCGCCGCCCGCGTGAGGAAGATCTCTGGATGTGTGCGCATCGCGCCGTGCCGTTGGAAACGCAGCCGGTACGCACCATCCTTTGATCTTGCGGACATTGCCGATCGGACGTAGCCCCACTCGATCGGCCAGCTCGAACACCTGGGCGACAGTGAGCACGGGACGCTCTTGCGCGTGCTCGTCGCCGGCCCCTCGGATCCGGCAAGGGTTGTGCGGGATGACGCGGTCGTCGGCGGCGGTCATCAGTACGGCACTTAGCAGCCGATAAGCCTTGGCCGCCATACTCACCGATACTCCGTTGCCGAGCAGATCAGCCCGCCACTGCCGAACGGTCGAAGTGCTGATCTTGGCTATCGGGACGTTGCCGAGATGTGGCGTGATGTGCTTCTTGAGCAGCCAGCGATAGAGATCGACCGTCCGGGGACGCAGACCAGGGCGTTCAGCGATCCAGGTCTCGGCGTAGTCGCGCAGCTTGATCTTGCCGCCTTCTGGATCGTTCCACTCACCCTTGATGATCTGCGCCTCGATAAGGGACAGCGCCCGTTCCGCGTCGGACTTGCGTTCGTAGGTGTCGGTGCCCGTGCGCATCCGGCCATCCGGTGCGGGATAGCGGATCTGGTACCGCCCGGACTCCCGCTTGCGGATGTTGCCGAAACGCGGTGGTTGTCCTTGTTCGCCATCAGGCGGCCCTCCCGGTTGCGTCGAAGGTTGTCATGGGCGCGACAGTCCCGGCGACGACGAAGGCGATCAGTGCGGACTCACGGATGCGGACGTGCCGCCCGACCTTCACGAACTCGATCCGGCGTTCGGCGATCAGTCGGCGGACGAAGCGAACCGAGGTGCTGAGCAGTTCGGCCGCTTCCGGAACGGTGAACAGTTGGTCCAAGATCTCCTCCTCTCAGGCTGCCTGCGGATTTGCCGAAAGTTCTTCGAGCTGTCTTAGGTGAGCGCGCCATCGCTGGCGTTCGGCGATGGATCGAAGGAGCCGGACGCCAATAGGAGCGACATCGGGATCGCCCGGTCTGACCGGCTGCCAGACGTAGCGATGCGGATCGGTGGGCTCGTCGGCCTGGCCGAGCGCTTCCAGAACCCAGGTACGGCGGTCCTGCTTGTGTTCAGCGAGCGTCTTGTTGCTCCACTTGCGGGAGACGAGGACACGGCGACCGGCGTAGCCGAGGTGTTCGGGCTTGTGGGCCTTGGACCTGCACTGGCCGGGGACCATGCCCGACTTGGCGTTCTTGGGCTGCACGCCGTATCGCAGCCAGTTCGGGCAGGTCGGTGAGCACGGCTCGTAGCGCAGGGCATCGACGAAGCGGGCCGCGTGCTCCCGCTGAGCCTGACCGTCCAAGGTCTCGCCGAGACTCTTCGTGAGGTACTTGGACAGGTACCGGATGCACTGATCGGCGTCCGGCGACCCGGCGAGCACGCCCTTGACGTCCACCTGGTCGCCGAAGCGGATCACGTGCATGGGCTCGTCGCCGAGCTGGTCGAGAGCTTCGTCCCAGGAGGGCAGAACCTCGCCCGTGTCAGGGTCCACGTAGCCGATGCCGTCGTTCCAGACGGGCAGGTGGTCACCTTCGAAATGAGGCCACCAGACTTGGTGATAGGTCGCCGCCGCGATCTGCTTCATCTCATCGCCGAGGCCCGCAAGGCCACCAGGCATAACCAGCGCACTGCCGAATAGCTCTTGTAGGTATCAAGCGGCGGCGCGCCGCGCCGCCGTACGCCCCGCGCCAG
>NZ_JBSFTC010000166.1:0-24182 GCF_053590415.1 Nonomuraea sp. NPDC003201 | reverse complement strand
GGGCGCCGACCCGGCCAGCGCCGCCGTGTAGGGGTGGGCGGGATGGCCCAGCACCTCGCGGGCGGGCCCGGTCTCGACGACCCGGCCGCCGTACATGACCGCGACCCGGTCGCACCTGCGGGCGACGGCGGGCAGGTCGTGGCTGAGCCACAGGATGCTCGTCCCGGCCGCGGCGGCCAGGGAGAAGACCACGTTCAGCACCTCCTCGCGCACCTGGCTGTCCAGCGCGGCGGTCGGCTCGTCCGCGACGAGCAGCTCGGGCTCGGTGGCCATGGCCATCGCGATGGCCACCCGCTGCGCCATGCCGCCGGAGAGCTGGTGCGGGTACGAGCGCACGACGCGGGGGTCGTCGAGCTTGACCCGCCCCAGGTGGAAGCCCACGTCGGCGCCGCGCCCGAGCACCAGGCGGAGCTGGTCGCCGACGCGCATGGTCGGGTCAAGTGAGGCGATCGGGTCCTGAAAGACGAACCCGAGACGTTTCCTGCGCAGGTGGCGCAGCCGGTCGGCGGGCAGGTCGAAGACCGGCTCCCCGGCCACCACGACCTCCCCCTCGCTCCGCCGGGCCGCCCTGGGCAGCAGCCGGCCGACGGCGGAGCCGAGCGTGGACTTGCCGGACCCGCTCTCGCCGACCAGGCCGACGCTCTCCCCCTGCGCCACCTCCAGGTCGGCGCCGTCCAGCGCCCTGGTCTCGGCGTAGTCGATCACCAGATTCCGCACCGTGAGCAGGCTCATGTCAAGGACCTCGTCTCCCGGGGTTCGAGCCGGTCGCGCAGCCCGTCGCCCACCACGTTGATCGCCAGGATCGCCGCCACGAGCACGACCCCCGGGCCGAGGATCAGCCAGGGCGCGGCGATCATGTAGGTGCCGCCCTGCTGGATCAGCACGCCGAGCGAGGCCTGCGGCGGCTGCACGCCGAACCCGAGGAAGCTCAGCCCGCCCTCGACCGCGATCCCGACCGACAGCGCGTACGTGCCCTGCACCGCGATCGTGCCCGCCACGTTGGGCAGCACGTGCCGCCCGAGCACGCGCGGCAGCCCGGCCCCGCTGATGACGGCCGAGGTGACGTAGTCGCGCTGCGACACGGCCACGGCGGCGGCCCGCACCAGCCGGGTCATCAGCGGGATCGTCACCAGCACGATGCTGGCCAGCGCCGCCGTCTGCCCGGGGCCGAGCACCGCGGCGACCAGGATCGCGAGCACGATGGCGGGGAAGGAGTAGAGCACCTCCACCAGGCGCATCACCAGCTCGTTCAGGTAGCCGCCGCGGTATCCGGCGATGATGCCGAACGTCGCGCTCAGCACCGCCGTCACCAGCACGGCGACCGACGACAGCAGCAGCGTCGTGCCCACGCCCTCCATGACGCGCGGCAGCACCGAGCGGCCCAGGTTGTCGGTGCCCAGCCACCAGCCGGGCCCCGGCGGCTGCAGGCGCGGGCCGACGATCGCGTCCGGGTCTCCCCCGGCCCCGACCAGCGAGCCCAGCGCGAACACCACCAGGACCGCCAGGCAGACGAGCCCGCCGATGGACAGCCGGTCCAGCTTCCTCATGAACGCCTCCCCGCCAGCACGCCCAGCCTCGGGTCAAGGACCCCGACGAGCACGTCGATCAGCACGTTCATCACGATGAACACCGCCGCCGCCAGCAGCACGCCCGCCTGCACGACCGCGTAGTCGCGGCGGCCGACGGCCTGCACGATGTAGGAGCCGACGCCCGGCAGGTTGAACACGTGCTCCACGATGAGCGCCCCGCCCAGCAGGTACGCGGTGATGGTGCCGAGCAGCGTCACCACCGGGGTGGCGGCGTTGCGCAGGATGTGGTGCCGGACGATGAACCACGGCGACTCGCCGCGCCCGACGGCGGCCGTGACGTACGGCTCGACCAGCACGCCGAGCACGGCGTCCCGGGTGGTCCTGGCGGTGACGGAGATGGCGAACACCGACAGGACGGCGGCTGGCAGCACCATCGTGGCCAGGTTCGCGGCCGGGTCCCGGGTGAACGGCACCCACGTGCCGACCTCCAGGCCGAGCGCGTACCGGGAGAAGACGAACACGACCAGGCTGCCCAGCACGAACTCCGGCACGCTGACGCCGAGCCCGCTGAGCAGCCGCCCCGCCGCGCCGCCGCCGCCCGGGCGGGAGCGCACGGCGGTGAGCACGCCCAGGGGCACCCCCGCCAGCGCGCTGGCGATCACGGCCAGCACGGTCAGCTCGCCGGTCACCGGCAGCCGGGCCAGGAGCTCCGCGCCGACCGGCTGGCGGCTGATCATCGAGATGCCGAAGTCGCCGCCCGCGACGGCGGCCAGCCAGTGCCCGTACTGCATGAACACCGGCTGGTCGAGCCCGTAGCGGGTGGCCAGCTCCGCCTTCTGCTCGGCCGTGGCGAACGGGCCCAGCACGGTCTCCGCGAAACCGCCGGGCATCAGGCGCACGGCCGTGAAGATCAGCACGGAGACGCCCAGGAGCGTGGCGGCCGAGCTGAGCGCCCGGCCGGACCACCACATCAGCAGGCGCATGGTTACTGGGTCTTCTTCACGCGGGCGTCGGCGATCAGGCGCAGCACGTTGCCGTACCCCTCGGTGGCGTACAGGCTGGGGCTGAGCGCGTCGGTCCGGAACGCGATCGTGGCCGGGCGGGTGACCAGCGGGATCATCTGCGCGTCGGTGTCGGCCTTGGCGCAGACGGCCGCCAGCGCCTTGTCGCGGGCGGCACCCGCGGGCTCCTTGCCGGCCGCGTCGATGAGGGTGTTCAGCTCCTCGTCCGGCTTCATGAAGCCGACGTTGAAGCCGGCCGTCTCCGGGTTCCACCACTTGGTGACCATGCCGGGGTCGGCGTAACCGGCGAACCAGGACAGCGCGGCGTCGAACTCGGCGGGCGCCTTGCCGTACACCTTGCCCGACCAGCTCGCCTCGTCCAGCTGCTCGATCTTCATGGTGATGCCGGCCTGCTGGAGGTTCTGCTGGATCACCTGGGCGACCGCCGGGGCGGGCTCGGTGGAGAAGATGCTGAGCGTGAACGTCAGGTTCTGGGCGCCCGCGTCGGCCAGCAGCTTCTTCGCCTCGTCCACGCTCTTGGACGCCGACGGCAGCGCGGCCGGGTCGCACGCGCCCGGCAGGCCCGCCGGGGTGACGGCCGTCGGCTTGCCCTTGCCGCCGAGCGCCACGTCGGCGATCTGCTTCGGGTCGAGCGCGATGGCGACGGCCTGGCGCACCCTCGGGTCGGCGAACTTGGAGCCGGCCGCCTGGGTGTTGAGCATGAGGTAGTAGAAGTCCGTGGTGGCCTGGGTGACGACCTGGACGTTCTTCGCCCCGGCCAGCATGGTCGCCGAGTCGACGTTGCCCAGTGTGGCCAGGGCGGCGCTGCCGTTCTGCAGGGCGGCGATGCGCGCGGCCTCCTCGGGGGCGATCGTCACGTTGACGGCGTCGGCGGTCGGCTTGCCCTTGGCCCAGTACTTGTCGTTGCGCTTGAAGGTCCACGACACGTCCTGGCGGTGGTTCTCCACCACGTACGGGCCGGTGCCGAGCAGCGTCTTGGCCGGGTCGACCGACTTGTCGTCGATCTCCTTCATGGGCAGGACGGCGGCGGGGATGTTGGCGAGGGCGGCCAGGAACGGCGTGTACGGCTCGCTCAGGGTGACCTTGATCGCGCGGTCGCCGTCCTTGGCGACCGACTTGACCGGGCCGAGCTGGCCGCGCCAGACCGACTTGGAGGCCAGCAGCCGCTTCAGGCTGCCCACCACGTCGTCGGCCGTCATCTCGCGGCCGTTGGAGAAGGTGACGCCGTCGCGCAGGTGGAAGACGTACGTCTTGGGGTCGGGGGTGTCCCACTTCTCGGCCAGCATGGGCTGCACGCTGAAGTCGGGGCCCACCGTGACCAGCGTCTCGTAGGACAGCGAGAGCAGCTGCCAGGTGGTGGCGACGTCGGCGAGCTGCGGGTCGTACCCGGTGGCGGCGCCGCTGTCGATGTGCACGGCCAGGTTGAGCGTGCCACCGACGGGGAGGGATTGGTCGGCTGTGGCGAGGTAACCGGTCGGATTGGGCTGGTCGGGGGCTGTGGCGGGGGTGGTGGTCGTTCCGGTGGCGGCGCAGGCCGAGGCCAGCAGGGCTGCCATGACACCGCAGGCCAGGCGTATGGGACGCATGGGCCTCTTCTCCTCTAGTGGCAGGAACGTTCGGCGGCGCTCGGCGGGACGTCGAGCGTGGGGTTGCGGTCGAAGAACCCGACCGGCTTGAGTACGAAGCCGCACGTGTCGACCGGCATGATCGGCCAGTCCTCCGTGCGGGGGAAATGCGTCAGGCCGAACGTGTGCCACAGCACGATGTCCTGCCCGTCGATGTCGCGGTCGGCCCTGGTGTAGGTGGGCAGGCCCGCGCCGCCGGGATGCTGGTTGACCAGGTCACCGGCAGGGTAGCGCTCTGCGGGATGGTACCGCGTCACCCACAGATGCCTGGTCGCGAACTCGGCCCGCCTGCTGATCGACGACTCCGGGTGCGCGAGCAGGGCCGGCTTGCCCTCGGGGTACAGGGCGTAGCCGACCGGTCGGCCGAGGCGGTTGCGTACGTCGGGGTTGACGACATGCCAGGTGCGCTCCCTGGCGAGGTCGGCGTCGCGCCGCGCCTCCCCCTCGGTGCGCAGCCGCTTCACGGCGCGGCCGAAGGCGTTGCCGTACGGGCTCTCGACCGCGACCGCCTCCACCTCGTCGACCGCGTTCGCCAGGCCGTCCACCGTCATGTCCAGCCTGGCGCTGAACAGATGCTGGTGGTACGGCGCCGCCAGCCCCGGCGCGACCTCCGAGCTGTAGGGCGCGGCGCGGTCGTCGTAGGCGCCGGTGAAGACGATGCCGGTGGCCTTGACCTCCAGCTCGATGGTGCCGTCGAGGTAGAGGTACCAGTAGAAGCCGTAGTCGTAGTTGCCCACCGTGACGAAGAACGAGATCACCAGGCGCCGCTGCCTGCGGGTCTCCCTGGAGCCGTTGGCCGGATCGGTGTGCTTCCACAGCACGCCGTAGTCCTCTTCGTGCATGCAGATCGCGTTCGCGATCACCTTGGGCACGCCGGCGCCGTCCGTCACGACGGCGTCGAAGTACGTGATCTCGCCGAGGCAGTCGCAGCCGAGCTCCAGGGAGTTGGCCAGCTTGCCGAGCTGGTACTCGCCGGTGTCGAAGTAGTTCTGCCAGAACCGGATCGGGCTCGGGTCGCCGTACGGGACCAGCATCTCCGCCACCGACGCCCGGTAGACGATCGGCCTGACGCGGCCGTCGTCCTCGAAGCCGATCTGGTGGAGGGTGAGCCCTTCGCGCATGTCGTAGCCGAGGCGCAGGCTCCACTTCTCCCAGGTGACCAGGGGGCCGTCGACCGTGAAGCTGGGGCCGTCCGGCTGGGTGATGTGGATGGGCTTCTGCGTGGTCCGGTGCGGGCCCAGGTGGTAGTCGCCGGGCTCGGCGGGGATCGGCTGGGGGCCGGTGTCCACGATCTCCATGACCTCGCCCTTGACCAGGTCCACGTACGCGACCAGGCCGTCCACCGGGTGGGCCCACGGGAGACTCTCGGGGGTGGGCATCAGGTGCGCCAGCACCCTCGCCACCCGCCGGCCCTTCTCCTTGGGGAGGCCGAAGTTGCCCGCGCTCAGCGCGGCCAGGTAGACGCCCGCCGGGTCCTCGATCCCCCGGCGCCGCAGCGCCTCGGCCCAGGCCGGGTCCTCCCGCAGCACCCGCCTGACCAGGGCGTGCTCCTCGTCCAGCATGGGCACCTGGCCGTCGGTGACCGGGTCGATGGGCCTGCGCTCCTCGACCGTGGCCGTGGTGATCGACACGATCACGTCCTCGGCCGTCTCGGTGGCCAGGTCCAGGAGGAACGCGCGGGCCCGGCGTCCGGCGGGGGCGCCCGGCTCGTACGCCAGGACCTCGCCCTTCGGGGGCTCTTCGAGGCCGAGGTAGGACACCCGCACCGTGTCGGTCAGCAGGCCCTCCTGCATCAGGATCCGCCTGACCTCGTCGATCTCCCGCGCGGCGAGGGGGTCGAGAGGGTGGGGGTGCTTCCCGGTGGTCAGGTGCAACGTTCCGCCCCTTTCTGATGCCGGAACGTTCCGGCAAGGTTTCGGCTAACTTAGTTGCGACCCCCGGACGGAGACAAGACCCAAGCGCCACCCGAAACAGACCGTTTACCGAAGCCCCCACTGCTCACGCGGACCCACTCCCACCCATACGTCGCGCCACCGACAAGGGAGAACACCGGACGGCCCGGCGCCCGTGAGACGCGCACACCGTCGGTGGGCCCCGCCACACGCGAAACGCCACGACCACCGCCGGACGCCCCGCCGCACGCGAAACGCCAAGACCGCCGGACGGACCCACCACACGCCGCAACGCCGAGACCGCCGGAGGGCCCCGCTGCGTGCGAGACACGGAGACCGTCGGGCGGTCCGGTGGGGGCGCGGCGGCTCGCTCGGCGGAAGTGGGCGATCTGGGCCGCTAGCATCGGGGCGTGCGAGCAGACGAGGGGCGCGAGCGGGCAGGCGTGCGCACGGAGGAGCCGGTCACGATCCTCACCGTCGCCAGGGAGGCGGGGGTGTCGAAGACGACGGCCTCCGACGCGCTGCGCGGCTCCGGGCGGGTCTCCGAGCGCACCCGGCAGGCGGTCGCGCAGGTCGCCGAGCGGCTCGGCTACGTGCCCAACGGCTCGGCCAGGCACCTGCGCAAGGCCAGCACCGGCACCATCGGCCTGCACGTTCCCGAGGTCCTGACCCGTTCCTCCTACTACATGTCGTTCGTGTTCGGCGTGGTGGAGCAGGCGGCGCGGCACGACTACGACGTCACGCTGATCACGTCCGGCCAGCGCCGCTCACGGCCGCCGCGCGTGGACGGCCTCGTGCTCGGGGACCCGCTGGGAGGCGACCCCGTGGTGGAGAGCCTGATGGCGACGGGCCTGCCGACGGTCTCGTGCGAACGCTTCCCCGGCTCCCGGCAGGCGGACGGTGTGGTGTGGTCGGAACACGCCTCGATGCTGGGCCGCCTCCTCGACCACCTGCGCGAGTCGGGCGCCTCACGGCCGGCGCTCATCGTGGCCGGGGACGAGAGCGACTGGGCGGCCAGCGTGCACCGGGGCTACCTGGGGTGGTGCGCGGCGCACGGGGTGGTGCCGCTGGTGCGGCGGGTGTCCTTCGACGCCTCGGGCGACGAGGTCCGCGCCGCCGCCCGCGCCCTCCTCGACCCCTCCGGGGGCTCCGGCCGAGGCGCCGACCCAGGGGCCGAGCAGGACGACGATCGCTCCACCGGCCGAGGGTCTGAGCAGAACGACGACCGTCCAACCGGCCGTGGGGCCGAGCGGGGTGAAGGCCGGTCCATCAGCCGGGACGCCGGTCAGGGGCCGGGTGAGGCGGCGGCGGCCTCGGGGTGGGGTGGGGATGGGCCTCTGGATGCGCTGGTGTGTGCGCCGGCCGGGGCGGCGACCGAGGTGGCGCCGCTGCTGCGGGAGGCAGGCGCGAACGTGCTGCTCGCCTCGTGCGTCGACAGCGCCGCCACCCGCCAGTCCGATCCGCCGATCACCGCGATCGACCTGCGTCCGAAGGAGGCGGGGGCGAGCTGCGCGGAGTTGCTGTTCGAGCTGCTGTCCGGGGCCGCGCCCCTGGGTACGGAGCGCGTACACCCGATAGAGCTCTCCTTCCGCGCCTCGACCCGCCCCCGCCTCCAGGGGATCAGCCGAAGTTGACGTCGCTGCAGAAGTAGAACGACTGGTCCATGTGCGAGGCCTGCCAGATCGTGTAGATCACGTGACGGCCGGTGCGCGAGCCCTTGCTGATGCCGTTGATCATGTACACGTCACCGGGCGCGTACTTGGGGGTCGTGCGGACCAGCTCCAGGTTGTTCCACCCCAGGGGCGTGGTGAGAGCGTTGTAGCCCTGGCGGGTGATGTAGACCTTGATGTAGTCCGCACCGTGCCTGGCCTGGTCGTTCAGGCGGATGTTGAAGGTGCTGCCGGTGATGTTCGCCATCGTCCACGCTCCCGGCTTGTCCATGGAGCGGTAGCGGCCGCCTTCGGTCAGGCCGGCGCTGCACAGCTGGCCGTTGGGGATGACCGCCTCATGGTTGCCGGCGACCCCGTTGCGGTAGAGGCCGTTCCAGTTCCACATGGCGTTGGTGTTGTCCTGCCACGCCTGCCAGCACATGGGGTCCTGCTGCTGCATGGCGGGATTCTGGAAGTCGTTGCCCCAGCGCAGCCAGCAGCCGTAGTTGCGGGAGGCGGGGTCGACGACCGAGCCGTGTGCCGAGGCGGACTCGGCCAGGGGGACGGCGAAGATCATCGCCGTTGTCAGCAGCACCGCGAGGGCGCGCCGCGCCCAGCGGTGGGGTCCGGCTTGGGGCATTGTGCGATCTCCGTGTTCCGGTCGGGGGGGATTCCGGGAAGGGGAGCGCTCCGCGAGGCGACCGTATCTGACCCCGCAAGTACACACAAATGACGGGCCATGTCAGCTCATGGTCATCACTCCGCACCTCCAGGTCGGCGTGCCGGATGAGCAGCGGAAAGGGCTTTCCCGCCAGCCCGGCAGATTGACTGAAACTTTCAGTTATGTCCGATCCGGAGGGGATGTATCAATATGTGATCGACCCAGAACTTAAAGTGATGAGAAGGGGGGAAGTAGCATGTGAGCGAGGGCAAGGTTCCCGATACTTGGTGGGTGACCGCAATGGCGACGATCGAACCGACCACGAGGCGCGAGATTGTCCTTCCTGCGCCGCCGTACACGGTCGACGACCTGCTCGAGTTCCCCGACGACGGGAACCGCTACGAGCTCTTCAACGGGAGCCTACTGGTGAGCCCTGCCCCCTCTAAGCTGCACCAACTTGCTATCACCCAACTACTGCTCATCCTCGCCGGTGCAGCGCCGCCTGAGCTGAAGGTCCTCTCGACAGTCAATCTCCGGATTAGCGACAAGGACTCCTACATCCCTGACCTTGTCGTCGTGCCCAAAGACTCGATACACACCGACCCTCTCATGTTCTCGCCCGAAGAGATCCTGCTCGCGGCGGAGGTGGCCAGCCCGAGCACCAAGACGAAGGACATGATCCTCAAGACGCATCAGTATGCGGCGGCGGGCATCCCCAGCTATTGGCGGATCGAGACAGATGAAGGACCCACACTCTACGTCCACGAACTCAACGGCAATAGCTATGACCCGCCAGCTGACTACAAGGCCGGTACCGTCGTAAGCCTGACGACGCCGTTCCCGGTTAGTTTCGACCCTGCCGAACTGGTAGGCGACTAACGGCGCCCACCTGGAGCGGTGGTGAGCCAGAGGCGGAGTAAGTGGCGGCGGCGGGACGGCTCGGGGTGGTCCTCGTAGGCGGTGCGGCTGTGCAGGGTCACGTGGTTGTTGAGGAACTGCAGGTCGCCCGGCCGGAAATCCATGGTGAGCGTGAAGCGGGGGTCGTTGGTCAGGTCGTCGAGGAGGGCCATGGCCTTCTCCTGCGCCCGGGTGAAAGGCGGCACGGTGGCGCCGCGCTGGGCAGAGCGTAGGTAGTCGGGGCCGTACGCGATGGACACCCCGCCTCCGGGACGAGCCGCGCAGATCGGCTTGGTGTAGAAGCTGTCGGGGCCGTCGCCGGTGCGGCGGTCGTGCCACCACGGCTCGTAGAGGACCTCGGCCAGGTCAGGCCGGGTGCGCACGACCTCGTTGTGCACCGCCACGGAGCTGACGACGGCGCTGAGGCCGCCGGATTTCGCCGGGCGGACGCAGAGCAGGGCCACGACGTCGGTCGGGTCGCTGTGGTAGCCGAGCCGGCCGCTGTGCTGGTAGCTCTTGGTCCGCGCATGGGACGGGTCGGCGCCCGTGTCGCGTACGTGCATCAGCGGCGCCCCCTCCGGGGGCTGCGGGACGATGCCGCCCACGTGGGAGGCGAGTCCGAGGGCGGCCGTCTCGCACTGGCGCTCGCTCAGCCCCTCGACGGGCACCCCCTGGATCAGCGCGACCCCGCGACCGTGTGTGAGCTCGTCGCGCACCCGGCGCAGGACGGGGCCGAGCGTCGGCAGCCGGAAGCTCTCTCGCGACACCTCGCTCCCCGCCGCGTGCACCTCCCGCCGGTGCGCCTCCGTGACCTCGCTACCCGCCGCGAGCACGTCCTGCCGATGCGCCGCCGTGACCTCGCTCCCCGCCGCGTGCACGGCGGCGAGCACCTCCCGCCGGTGCGCCTCCGTGAGCCGGATCCGCCAGCTGTCGTCGCCTCTCAGCTCCGACCCCAGCCACTCCCCCGGGCCCAGCACCTCCACCACCGCCATGGCGTGACACCACCTCTCGATCGGCAGGCCGTTCGAGAATCACCTTGCCCTTCCGGATCGGCCCAGGCAGCCCCGCATCGCCCACGGCATAACGTCTTCACCCAGGGCGGAACTCCTCGGACGGCGTCGCCTGGGCGGCCAGTGAGGTGTAGACGGTCACCTCGTCCGGCTGGACCAGCCCGTCCTGGATGGCGCAGATGAGGAGTTTCTCCTTGGTCGGCGCGGGGCGGCCGGCGGCGGCGTACTTGACCCTGGCGCGGTCGATGTACTGGCGCACCGTGCGCTCCTTGATGCCCATCCTGGCCGCCACCGACGCCTTCGACATCGACTGGAACCAGTACAGCAGCGCCGCCCGCTCCTTGTCGGACAGCTGCGGCCGGTGCGGGCCCTCGTCCGTGGCGATCGCCTGGGCCATGGGCGGCGTGACGGACGGCCGGTCGGCCGCCACCTCCAGGATGGTCTCCAGGCAGGACTCCCGGGTGGCCCGGCCCTTGCCGATGAACGCCGACGCCCCCGCGTCCAGCACCGCACGCACCGTCTCCGGCTCCTCGTGCTCGGAGAAGACGATGACCCGCTGGCCGCCCGCGCACAGCTCGGCGACCCGGTCCACGACCATGGTGCCGTTGAGGTTGAGATCCAGCAGGAGCACGTCGGCCTGCACACCCCGTACGGATTCGACGGTCGGCCCCTGTACGACCAGCTCCACCGGGCTCGGCGGCCCGAACCACGACCTCACGCCGTCCACCACCACCTGATGGTCCTCCACCAGGGCGACCGTCACGCGTCCCGCCGCTCCGCCGGCGGGCCCTCCCAGATGCTGTTGACCCATACCTCCCCTCCCTGCCGCTGATAGGTGACGACGACCCCGCTCGGCTCCCGTACCGGGGTGGCGCTGACGGGCAGGTCGTCGTTGTCGGCCACGACGGCCACGCTCACCATTGTGGACATCGCGGACACCGTGACCCTGGCCCGCGTCCTCGCCCCGTCCAGCGCCCGCACGGGTGCTCTGAGCAGATCCTCCCGTACGCCGTCCGGCAGCGCGGGCATGCGCTCCCCGAACGGCGGCGCCGTCACCAGCACCTGGCGCCGCTCGGCTGCGTCGATGCGCTCGCGCAGCACCGAAACCAGCTCGTCCGGTACGTCCTCCCGCTCCGTGATGAGCCGCCGCAGCCGCATGGCCCCGGCCGTGCAGTCGTCGCGTACGCGGGGATCCCCCGGGTCGGCCCCGTCGGCGAGCTGTTCGAGCAGCGTCTCCGCCACGTCACGGATCGCGGCGTAGCGGCGGATCCGGTCGGCGTGGATGCGCTGCGCGGACTCGCGCCAGGCGTCGTCGGCGGCCAGCCGGCGGGCCAGCAGCGCGGCGTCCTCGGCGCGGACGCGCAGCGTGTGGCAGCCCGCCGCGTAGCCGAGCTGGAGCGTGATGCTCCCCACCATGACCATGAGGTATTTGGCGATGGAGACCCGGTCGTCGGTCCCCGTCACGATCATCGCCGTCAGCATGATCCCGGCGTTGAGGGCGAGGAAGGCGATCAGCTCGCGCCGCCAGGCCGGCCGGTTCCACAGGAGCAGGACGCCGACCCAGCCCACCGAGCCCCAGCCCCAGTCGCTGGGGCCGAGCAGGTCCTCGGGGCGGCAGGCCACGATCACCGCGATGTCCGCGGCCAGCACGACGGCGGCCAGCGCGCGGGCCCTGGCCGGCCCCTCGAACGCCGTGACCAGCGATCGCGCCGCGATCACGACCACCGCCGTGTAGGCGATCCAGGCCACCGCCACCAGCCACGGCCAGCGGAAGGCCGGCCAGCCCGAGACGGTGACGGTGAGGTCGTAGCCGGTGTGCCAGACCGCGGTGATCACGACCGCGCCGATCGCGGTGTAGCGGGCGTACCGCTGCGCCACCTCTTCGATGTCATCGGTCATGGCCGCCACCACAGGCTCACCCGGGTGCCCTGGTCGCCGGACCGGATGTCGGCGCCCGCGTTCGGGAGCGAGCGCATGGTGTCGAGGATCGACCCGCGCACGCCGAACCGGTCGGACGGCACCCGTTCCACGTCGAAGCCGCCTCCCGCGTCCGCGACCTCCACCCTGATCTCTCCGTCGGACCGGCTGGAGACCAGCTCGGCCTCGCGCACCCCGGCGTGCAGCGCCACGTTCGCCAGCGCCTCGGTGACCGCGCGGGCGAACCGCTCCGCGACCTCCCCCGGCACCGTCTCGGGCGTCAGCCGCCTGCGGACGTCCAGCCCTGTCACCCGCCCGGCCACCTCGTCGAGCAGGGCGTCCAGGGCGATGGGCGCGAACTCGGCGCTCGGCCGGTCGCGCAGCTTCTCCAGCGCCGCCAGGTCGGCCACCGCCTGCCGGCGCAGGGTGGGCGAGGGCTCGTCGTACGTGCCCAGCCCGACCATCGTCAGCGTGTGCAGCGACGTCTCGTGGACGCTGCCGACCTGGCGCAGCTCGTCCTCGCGGCGCAGCCGCTCGACGATGAGCGCGATCTCGGCGCGCGCGCTCTCCCGCAGGAACGCGTCCGCCGAGGCGGCGGAGCGGCGCAGCAGCGTCATCAGCAGCGCGATGCAGAGGATCTGCACGAGGTGGATCCCCAGCGTCCCGGCCACCTCCTGGTACGGGGCCGCCAGCCGCATCCCGGCCAGGTACGCCCCCGCCACGACGAGCCCGACGGACACGGCCACCCACGGCCGCCACGTGACCCCCGATACGACGATGGTCATCGTGACCAGCCCCGCGATCCAGCTCGACCCGCCCTCGAGCGCGGCCCCGCCGACGAGGTGGCCCTGCGCGAGGCAGAGCGCGACGGTGATGACCGCGTCACCTGCCACCAGCCAGGCCGGAAGCCGCCGGCCGCGCCAGGCCACCCACAGGAACAGCCCTGTCCACACCAGGTCGACCGCGAGCGCGGGCGCCAGCCAGGCGACGGACACCGGTGGAACGGCGCCGAGGGTCGCGGCGACGATCGCCACGAACCCCACCACGCCCCGTGCCCCCGCACCGGTGCGCGCGATGGTCCGCTCCATGTGCCTGGTCGCGGAGTCGTATCTCGTGGAACCGGGGAGAGACATGAGCCGCCCGCTCGCGATGACAGCACAAGACGGGCTTCACAATAACGTAAGAGCGTCTGTGTGGCGCCGGGTGGAGACATGGATCGCATCGTCATTTCCCTCGTGCCGGCTCTGCTCGCGGTGTTGACCGCCTCTCCGCACCCTCGCTCCCCGCGCGTCCCGCGGCACGACGGCTGATCGGCCGTCATTCGCTACGACGGCCGATCAGCCGTCAGTCGCGTCCGCTCGGCAGCGCGTGTACTGGGCTGCGGGTCGCGACGATGCGACGAGAGGGGACCTCATGACCTTGCTGGTGATCTCGATCCTGGTCGGCTGCCTGTCGGTGATGACGGCCCGCGGCCGCCGGGGGAACTGGCCGCCCGGCATGCCGGTGGCCCGGCCGCGCCTGGTGGCGGTGGGGGGCACGTACGAGGGCTCGCGCGGGCGGCCGTCGGACGCGTACGTCATCCAGGAGCGGCTGGTCGCGGCGGCCCGCGGCGCGGCCGGTGGCGGGGCGGCCCACATGGCCGCGGCCCTGGCCCTGGGCGCCGTGGTCGGCGCCAGGCCGAAGTACCAGGAGAACCTGGACGAGTGCGCGCAGGCGGCGCACCGCGCCGTGCGGACCGCGTCCCTGCGCGGCGGCACGGGGTCCGCCCTGGTCACCAGCCTGGACGTGATCGTCCTCGAACCGGGCGAAAGCCCGCGCCTGCGCTTCGCGCACGTCGGCGACGGCGCGATCTGGCACTGCCCGAAGGGCGGGCGACCGCAGCAGCTCACCACGTCGCACTCCTTCGGCGACGGCCCGCCGTTACGCGGGATCGGCTTACCGTCGGAGCTCAACCCCGAGGTCGGCGCCGTTCCGCTCCGTCCTGGCGACCGCGTCGTGGTCGTCACGAGCGGCGCGATCAGGGCGCTCGGGACGGCACGTATGAAGGAGCTGGTCACCGGGGGGTTGTCGCCGGGCGCGTGCCTGGACCGGCTGTACGACGAGATGGCCGCGGCCGACCCCAAGGACGACGCCACGGTGATCATCGCCGACTACGCCACCGCCTGAGACGCCCGCGCGGCCCGGGATCCGGCTAGGCAGAGGTCCCGGAGGCTTCTACGCTCGGGTTGTGGCGGACATCAGCTACTTCGACGCGTGGCAGCTGTGGCTCCAGGGCAGGCCCACCATCGGCTCCGACCTGTTCGGCGTCCCGATGCTGTGGTGGGGACGCACAGGAAAGATCCTCTCGTTCGTCGCCGGCACCGTGGTCATCATCGACCTGGTCGGGGTGGAGAAGCTCGCCCGGTACGGTGAACGCCTGGTGGGGTTCATGGCCGCCCGGATCACCGTGCGCCCGTTCGTCGTCGGCATTTTCGCAGGGATGATCGCGGCGGCGTTCACGGTCGTCGTCACCGGGCCGATGGGCAATGACTCCCAGCTGCGGTACGGGCTCGTGCTGGCGGTCGGCAGCGTGAGCGGCGGGCTGGCGGGCGTCATCGGCTACGCGCTTCAGCATCCCAAGTTCGCTCCGGCGGCGCGGTGGGCGTCCCTGGGGCTGTTCCTGATCGGCTTCCACTTCGACCTGCTGGCCTCATAGCCGCGCTCATGGGCCGATGATCCTGGTCGGAAGCGCCGGTCTCGCGTCCGTCCAGCCGGAGGCGGTCAGGGCGGTCCACGAGGTCAGTGCGTGTTCGTCCCGTTCCTCCGCGGCCGGGTGGCCGAGCAGGACCGCCTAAATCGAGGCCGACGTGCGCGATCCGCGCGGCGTCCTGGAGCACCCCCGGCGTGCTGGCCACGCTCGACTTCACCCGGCCGGGTTGGTCAAGGCGTTCGCCGCCGCGCTGCCGCCGGGCAGCCACCTCGTGCTGAGCCGTCTGACGCTGGACCTCGTGCCCAAGGAGACCGCCGACGCCGAACCTGAGAGCGAGCTGTGGACCCGGCGCGAGCCACCCCAAGGCGGTTTAAGGTTCAAGCAGCGGAACGACGCGCGGACGGGACGGCGGAGTGTGAGCACAACGGTGGAGACCGGGCGGGCCACGGCGGGCGGCTCCCCTGCTCCCGGGAAGCGGCGCAGGCGGTGGCTCGCGTGGACGGTCGTCGCGCTGCTGGCCCTGTGGGCCGTCATCAGGGTCGCCGGCATGGAGGGCGGCTCGTTCGTGACCCAGCTCATGACCGTGACCCCCATCGGGGCCGGGCTGGCGGCGCTGACCGCGATCCTGTCCCTGCTCAGGCGCAACCGCCCGGCTGGGCTCGCCGCGGCGCTCGTCTGCGCGGTGCTGGTGTCGGTCGTGACGCCGCGGGCCTTCAGTGCCGAGCAGCCGCCCGCGAAGGGCGCGCCGCTGCGGGTGCTGTCGGTCAACCTGTTCGGCCGCGGTGACGCGCAGACCGTCGTCGACCTGGTACGCAGGTTCGACGTCGAGGTGTTCAGCGCCCTGGAGCTCACCCCGGCCGAGGTCGAGCGCCTGGACGCGGCCGGGCTGAAGCAGCTCCTGCCCTACCGGGTGCTGCAGGCCGACTTCGGCGCCACCGGGAGCGGCATCTTCTCCAAGCACCCGGTGACGGAGCTGACCGGCCTGTTCACCCCGATCGGCCACAACATGCCCGCCGCCACCGTGGCGCTGCCCGGCGGCGGCAAGGTCGAGTTCGTGGCCATCCACCCCAATCCGCCGCTCGGGCGCATGGAGGCGGAGTGGAAGGCCTCCCTGCGCGCGCTGCCCCCGGCCTCGCCGTCGGCGATCCGGGTGCTGGCGGGCGACTTCAACGCCAGCCTCGACCACCGCGCCTTCCGCGACCTGCTCGACCGCGGTTATGTGGACGCGGCCGACCAGGTGGGCAAGGGCCTGATCCCGACCTGGCCGAACGGCCGGGCCGTGCCGCCCGTCATCTCCATCGACCACGTCCTGGCCGACCGGCGGGTGGCCGTGAACCGGGTCGAGATCGTGGACGTGCCCAGGACCGACCACCGCGGCGTCTTCGCCGAGCTGCGCCTGCCCTAACCGGCCCGGCGGTCCGGCGTCTCGTGGGTGGTGAGCCGCCGCTTCGAGCCGAGCACGACGGTCTCGCCGGTGAGCCGGACGGCGGCCCGCAGCGGCAGGTCCTCCGCGGAGGGCCCGGCGGACAGCACGATCGTCCCCGGCTCGACGATGCGCCGCAGGTCGGGACCGGTGTACGAGAACGCGTCCGCGGGCACGCCGAACGCCACCGCCCGCTCCTCCCCCGGCTCCAGCGCCACCCTGGCGAACCCGATGAGCTGCACGACGGGCCTGGCGACCTGCGCGACGGGGTCGGAGGCGTAGAGCTGCACGACCTCCTCCGCCGGCCTGGCGCCGGTGTTGCGCACCTTCACCAGGGCCTCGACCGAGCCGTCGGTGGGGCACTCGGCCCCGTCCGTCGTCATGGCCACGTACTCGACGGCCGAGTACGACAGGCCGTGCCCGAACGCGTACGCCGGCGTGGGGTCCAGCACCGTGATGCCCTCCATCCTCCTTCCCAGGGGCGGCTGGAGGTAGGTGGACGGGCTGATCGGCGGCGTGCCGGGGATCTGCACCGGCAGCCGTCCCGACGGGTTGACCCGCCCGCTCAGCACGCCCGCCACCGCGGCCGCGCCCTCCACACCCGGGAAGAACGCCTGAACCAGCGCGGCCACCCGGTCCTTGTAGGCGCCGAGCGCGTACGGCCGGCCGGAGACCACGACGAGCACGGTCGGCGTGCCGGTCGCGAGGACCGCCTCGACCAGGTCGGGCTGGAGTCCGGGAAGCCGCAGGTCGGCCACGTCGCAGCCCTCGCCCGACGTGCCGCCGCCGAACAGCCCGGCCCGGTCGCCGACGAACACGAGCGCGAGATCCGCCTCGGCCGCGACCTCGGCGGCCCCGGGGATCCCCGACGCGTCGTCGCCCGACACCTCGGCGCCGAGGCAGTGGCGCACCTCGGCGTAGGGGAACTCCAGCGCGAGGCTCTCCCTGATGGACGGGATGGGCAGGCCCATGCCGTGCTCCGGGTAGCGGTCGAGCACGTGGTTGGGGAAGGCGTAGCAGCCCATGAGGGTACGCGGGTCGTCGGCGCACGGCCCGATGACGGCGAGCCGGGCGGTCGTGCCGGGGCCGATCGGCAGCAGGCCGTCGGGGTTGCCCAGGAGCACGATGGAACGTTCCGCGATCTCGGCGGCTATCCCGCGGTTGCGCGGGCTGTCCAGATCGACGTCGTCCGCGCCGTCCGGGACGAGCGGGCCGCCGTCCAGCAGGCCGAGCTCGATCTTCTGGCGCAGGACCCGGCGTACCGACTCGTCGACCAGCGCCTCCTCGACGTGGCCCGCGCGGACCTTCGCGACCAGGTGCGCGCCGTACGACACCGTCTCGGGCAGCTCCACGTCGACGCCCGCCCGCAGCGCGACCTCCCCGGCCGCGGCGTCGTCCGCGGCCACCCGGTGCGTGGAGGCGAGGAACGGCACGGACCAGTAGTCCGACACCACGGTCCCGTCGAACCCCAGCTCCTCCCGCAGCAGCCGCCGCAGCAGGTCCGCGCTGGCCCCGACCGGCACGCCGTCGAGGTCGGTGTAGGAGCACATCACCGAACGCGCGCCGCCCTCGTGCAGCGCGACCTCGAACGGCGGGAGGATCACGTCGGCGAGCTCGCGCGGCCCGATGCTGACGGGGGCATGGTTGCGGGCCGCCCGCGAGGCCCCGTACCCGGCGAAGTGCTTCAGGGTGGCGATGATCCCGGCGCCTTCGAGCCCGCGCACGTAGGCCGCGCCGATCCGGCCCACCAGGTACGGGTCCTCGCCCAGGGACTCCTCCACCCGCCCCCAGCGGTAGTCGCGTACGACGTCGAGCACCGGAGACAGGCCCTGGTGCACGCCCGCGGCCCGCAGGTCGGCGCCGATGGCCGCGGCCATGCGCTCGACGAGCTCCGGGTCGAACGTGGCCGCCCAGGCCAGCGGGGTCGGGTACGCGGTCGCCCCGAACGTCGCGAACCCGGTCAGGCACTCCTCGTGGGCGATGGCCGGGATGCCGAGCCGGTTCGACGTGACCACGAGTTCCTGGAGTTTGCGCAGCCGGGCCGCGCCCTCGGCGGCGGACAGCGGGGCGGTGCCGTACACGCGGGTGAGGTGTCCGAGCCCGTGGGCCAGCTGCTCGTCCAGCCCTTCGGCCTTGTCGAAGCGGTCCTGCATGGGCGCCACGTTGCCGTGCTCGGGCCCGTTCTGCAGCCAGACGGAGCCGAGCTGCGCGACCTTCTCCTCCAGCGTCATCTCCGCGAGGAGGGACTCGACCCGTTCGCCGACCGTCCGCGCGCTGTCCCGCCAGGGCGCCAGGCCCGGCGCGTTCACTGATGTCATGGCCTTCCTTCTGAAACCTTCGAAAGCTCATTCCGATCATTGAATTCGGACTCTAGGTGCCCACCGCAAAAGCCGTCAAGAATATTTCGATGGCTCGCCGAAACTTTCGGACTGCGGCGTTATCAAGGAAAATTGCGAGAAAACCGGCCACGCTCCCGCGCAGGCACACTGGCCAGGTCAGCACCCCACAACGCGCCTGGAAAAGATCGAGCGGGGGTCACCGTAACGGCAGGCGACTGTCACCGGAAGGCTAGCTCGAAAATGTGTTCGAGCGTGGAATCGTCGTCATGCCCCGGGACAACCCCCGGGGCCGCCGACAGCGAGGGGAATGCCTTGCCCGTTCTGAGATCCTTACGCGTGGCCGCGCTCGCACTGGTGAGCGCCGCCGCGCTCGTCCTACCCGCCCTACCCGCCCAGGCCACCGGTCCCGACGTGGTCGTCCGGTGGAACCAGACGCTGCTCACCGCGGTGCGCACCGGCACGCTGGGGCCGCCGCTCGTGGCCAGGGCGCTGGCGATCGTGCACACCTGCGCCTACGACGCGTGGGCCGCCTACGACGCGGTCGCCGTCGGCACCCGGCTGGGCGGCTCGCTGCGGCGGCCCGCGGCGGAGCGCACCGATGCGAACAAGGCCAAGGCCGTCAGCTTCGCCGCCCACCTGGCGGCGGTGGACCTCTATCCGGCGCAGCGGGCCACGTTCGACGCGCTGATGACCGACCTGGGCTACGACCCGGCCGACACGTCGGGCGTCCCGGCGCAGACCGGCGTCACCGCGTGCCAGGCGGTGCTCGACTACCGCCACACCGACGGCTCCAACCAGCTCGGCGGCTACGCCGACACCACCGGCTACGCGCCCGTCAACGCCCCCGTGGTGGTGGCCGACCCGCTGACCACGCTCAACGATCCCGGCCGGTGGGCGCCGCTGACGTTCGTCAACCGGGCCGGGGCGACGGTCACGCCGCCGTTCCTCGCGCCGCACTGGGGCCAGGTGGCCTCCTTCAGCGGCACCGCCCGCGGCCTCGCCGACGCCGTGCCCCCGCCGTACGCCTACGGCTCGACGGGCTTCCGCACGCAGGCCGCCGAGATCGTGTCCATCACGGCCGCGCTGACCGACCGGCAGAAGTCGATCGCCGAATACTGGGCCGACGGCCCCAACAGCGAGACGCCGCCGGGCCACTGGAGCCTGTTCGCGCAGCAGATCTCGGCGCGCGACCACTACGGCCTCGACCAGGACGTGAAGCTGTTCTTCGCGCTGGCCAACTCGGTCATGGACGCCGGGATCGCCTCGTGGGAGGTCAAGCGCGACCACGACTCGGGCCGACCGATCACCGCGATCCGGTTCCTGTACAAGGGACAGCAGATCCCGACGTGGGGCGGCCGGACGATCGACGGGGCCACGTGGGTGCCGTTCCAGGTGCCGACGTTCCCGACGCCGCCATTCGCCGAGTACGTCTCGGGGCACAGCACGTTCAGCGGGGCGGCGGCCGAGGTGCTCAAGCGCTTCACCGGCGGCGACGCGTTCGGCGGGCAGGCCGTGGTGGCGAAGGGCTCGTCGCTGGTGGAGCCCGGGGTGACGCCGGCGCAGGACGTGACGTTGCGCTGGGCCACGTTCACCGACGCGGCCGACGAGGCCGGGATGTCGCGCCGGTACGGCGGCATCCACTTCCGCCTGGGTGACCTGCAGGGCCGCGCCCTCGGCCGGGCGGTCGGCACGGCGGCCTGGGACCGCGCCAAGGCGTACTGGACCGGCCGCGGCTGACATCCGCCCCGACGCCATAGAGGCGCCCGCTCCACTGCGCTGAGAGCGGGCGCCTCTTCGTGCGGCGTGGCGTCAGGCCACGTTCTCCTGGGCCAACCGGTTGAGCGTCTCGAGGTCGAACGAGCCCGCCTTGACCGCCGTGGTGAACGACTCCCAGTCGCGGCGCGGTACTTCCAACACCGCGTCCGGGTTGTCGACGTGAATGAGCTCCACGTGGTCGTTGATCCGCTTGGCCTCGACGCGGCCGGCGACTTGACTCATACGCACTCCTTCCAGTGCCCTGCGGGGATTCCACCCCGGCCACCCGTTCGCAGGAGGACCGGGGCGGATGCGGGAAGCCTTGCATCCCGAGGGGTGACCCGGCCACTGGGCCTGGGACGAGGGAGGTTGGAAAAACCCACTCACAGGAGGCGATCTCTTGACCCGGGACGCAAGATTGCCGACCCTCGCGGCGCACGAGTGGCCAGTGATGGACAAGTGTCTGTTAGAGCCTTTTAAGTGAGAAGTTAGTGGAGGGGCGTAAGTTCTCGATAAATCACAGCACAGCACCACAAAGAGGACACATCATGAACGTGACCCCAGAGCGGCGGACGCGCGTCCCGGAAAGCCGGAGCGTTCGCATCACGTAGAAGTTGATCATCCCGCTTACGGACGTTTCGAGCATTCTCGAAGCATTCCTCCGGAGATGTCTTCCCTGTCTACAGTCCTACCTGTGGGGGCCCAAGTAACACGCACCAAGGTGTGGAGCGAGCTGCGCGTGAGCTCCACTCCTCAGCTCTATATCTCCGTCTCGCCCAACCTGACCGTCCTCGCCATGATCGCCGACGCCCTCGCCGGCCGCCGCCGCGGCCTGCCCGAGCTCTGGCGGCGGGCGATCAGCTCGCGCGTCGGCCCGCTGGGCCACGAGGCCGTACGCCCGCTGGCCGCACCCGGCCACTCCGTCGCGCCGGACATCCTGGTGCCGCACACGCCCATCGGCCAGGACGTCTCCATGCAGGCCCAGATCAGCGCCCTGCACGACACGCCCCCTGACCACCTGATCAGGGACCTCGAGCAGGCGTTCGGCCCGGGGCCGCTGCCCGCGCACTGGCGGGCGGCGGCCGAGCGGCCGGCCCGCTGGCTGCTCGGCTACGCCGGCGCCCTGGCCGACGTCTGGAACACCACCGAGCCCCTGTGGAAGCGCGGCCGCCCGCTGCTGGACAGGGAGATCGAACGGGTCGGCGTCGCCACCGTGCGCGGCGGCCCCGAACTGCTGCTCGGCGCGCTCAGCGACCGCCTCGTGTACGGCGAGCACGGCCTGCTCGTCCCGGACCTCGAACCCGGCACGTTCGAGCTGGGCGACCGCAAGATCGTCCTGGTGCCGATGCTGGCCGGGAAGGACGCCCTGATCCTCAGCATGGACAGCCCGGAGGCGGTGTGGATCGCCTACCCCGTGCGCGGGGCGGACTCGTTGTGGCGCAAGCCCCTCGCGCCGGCGGTGGACGAGCTGTCGGCGCTCGTGGGGCCGGTCCGCGCGGACCTGCTGTGCGCGCTCGACCAGCCCATGACCATGTCGATGCTGGCCACCGACATGAAGATCGCGCCCAGCGGCCTCACGTACCACTGTGACCGGCTGCGGGCCGGGCGGCTGATCACGCGCGAGCGTCGCGGGCGCGAGGTGTGGATCACCCGAACCCATCGGGCGGACGAACTGCTGGAGCTGTTCCGGCGTTGACGGGAAGGAGCGGGATGCTCAAGTTCCAGCGCGACGCGCTGGCCACGTGCGCCGAGGCCGCCGGTGCGGCGGCCGGCGCGTTCTCGGGGATCAAGGGCCAGGCGCCGGGCGCGGCGGCGTTCGGGGAGGTGTCCGGATCCGCGGCCATGGCTACGGCGGCGGCCGACCTGGCCCGGGTCTCCGAGCTGGCGGCGAGGACCCTGGGCGGCCGGCTGGAGGCGGTCGAGCGCACGCTCGACGCCGTCCGGAGCACGGTCATCGAGGCCGATGGCGGCGCGGTTCGAGCATGAGCCCGCTCGACGAGGTCAGAGCCGCGCCGGGTGGCGCGGAGCTGGCCGAGCTGGCCGCCAAGGTGATCGGCGACCCGGGCGGGATCGCCGCGTCGGCGAACGCCTGGCGCACCGCCGCCGGCACCGGCCAGCGGCACACCGAAGCGGTCCGCACCGCGACCGCCGGCGTGGGCGGCGCGTGGCAGGGTGGCAGCGCGGAGGCGTTCACCGGCTACATGGGCCAGGTGGTGCGCTGCGGCGACGGGCTGCGGCAGGCGCTGCAGGAGTGCGCGGGCCACCTCGACGCCGCCGCGAGCACCCTGCGCTCGGCCGAGTCGCGGGCGCTGGAGACCTGCCACGCCTACGCAGCCGCCGCGCAGGAGGTGCGGGGCCGCGAGCCGCGGCCCACCGAGGAGCAGGTCACCCAGAGCCTGAAACCCGCGCTCGACCGGGCCCGTGGCACGCTGCAGCAGCTCGTCGCCGACACCGGCACGGTCCTGTCCGACACGGCGGGAAAGATCCAGAAGGCGCTCGGCACGATCCCGGACGTCGCCGCCGAGCTGGGCGAGCCGGACGCGCAACCCTTCGCCCCCCGCGCGGGCAAGCCGCTCGGCTGGTCGCCCGCGCAACAGGGCCCGGGCACGACCGCGCTGGCCGCGACCACGGGCTCGTCGCGCGCCGGGTTCGGCGGGTACGGCACCAGCGGCCCGCCCCCGCCCGGCGGCGGACCCGCCCCTCCAGCAGAGATCGCCGGCTGGATCAGCCAGGCCATCGAGATCCTCAAGGCCAACGGCTACCCGGTCGAGAAGATGAACGTCAACGACATCTACACGATCATCCGGCACGAGTCCGGCGGCAATCCGAACAGCATCAACACCTGGGACTCCAACGCGGCCAGAGGCACGCCGTCCAAGGGGCTGATGCAGACGATCGACCCCACCTTCCAGCGGTGGAAGCTGCCGGGGCACGACAACGTCTGGAACCCGGTGGACAACATCATCGCGGGCGTCCGGTACGCCATCGAGCGCTACGGCTCGGTCTCGAACGTGCCCGGCGTGGTCGGGATGAAGACCGGCGGCGGCTACCGCGGCTACTGACCCGCGGCCTGCTGCCCCCTCCCTTCGAGCAGGGGCTTGGCGGCCCTGGCCGGATCGAGCACCGGCCCTTCGGGGATGAGCTGGAGCACGTTGGCGGGCACCGGGGTGGCCTGGCCGGGGGCGTAGCCGAGCTTGGCCAGCACGTCGGTGCCGGGCACGGCGTAGCGGCGGCCCTCGGCGGTGACCAGGTAGTAGGACTGGACCGCGTTCAGCTGCCCGTCGCCGGGCAGGACGCCGGCCAGCACCGCCCTGCCCGGCGGCAGGCGTACCAGGTCGGTGGCGTCGCCGCGCGGCTCGGGCAGCTTGGCGCCGGTGGTGAGCCGGACGCGGGTGGATCCGGTGCCCGTGTCGGCGTAGACGACGCAGATGGCACTGGCCGGGTCGTAGGCGGTCATGCGCGGCATGACCGCGGGCAGGCCGTCGGCGGGGACGGCGGTTCGCGAGTGGGGGGCGGCGTTGGCGGAGGCCGCGTCGACGGTGATCTCCCTGACCGCGCCGCCGCCGTAGGCCGCCCTGCTGTCGGGGTCGCTCAGCAGCAGCGTGGCCTGGGTCTGCGTGATGGGGGCCAGTCCGTCGTCCAGCAGCACGTACCAGCGGTCCTCGCCGCCGGCCTCGAGGGTGGCCAGCGCCTCGGCGACCCCCTCCGCTTTCAGGGCGTCGGCGCGCGCGCGCATCACGGTGATGACGAGCGCGGTGCCGAGGGCCCCCGAGA
>NZ_JBSFTC010000165.1:12424-24452 GCF_053590415.1 Nonomuraea sp. NPDC003201 | reverse complement strand
TGGCAGTGCTTTGACCTGCACGAACGCGAGGAAACCGCGATGTCCCCAACGCTGAACAGCCCCACAGAGATCCACCGGTGGTGTCGCAACTTCCCTGGCACCAGACCCCAGGTCCGCGAGGCACGCCAGTTCGTCATGAGCTACCTAGGCGACCGCCCCGAGACCGACACTGCCCAACTGGTCGTGTCCGAGCTGGCCACCAACGCCATCCGCCACACCCGAAGCGGACTTCCCGGTGGCCGATTCGGCGTCACCCTCCACGCGGGCAGCACTCTGCTGATCCTCGCCGTCCTCGACGAAGGCGGCCCCACCGCCCCACATCTACGCCAAGCCGAAAACGACGACCAGAGCGGACGCGGCCTCCACCTGGTGGAGACCCTGACCACGCGTTGGGGCGTCCATGGAGACGAAGTCGGCCGCACAGTCTGGGCCCTCATCCCGCTCGCCCCCGCCGGCCAAGCCGCATGAACGACTGCCTGTCTCCCCACCTGCCCGAGCCGCAACCCAACTGCACACGGCTCGTATGGCTCACCGCCCGTAAAGAGCCACGACGCAGGACACTCCTCTGGACCTGCCACTGCGATGACATCATCTACGAACTGTGCGCCACCGGTGGCCAAGTCTTCCTTCGGCGTACCAACCGAGACTCCAGAAAGGCATTCGAGACCCACCGCATGAGCACGCGAGAGGGGCATGCCACGTGGCAGGCTCTACTCGAAGGGCGCGTGCTGTGAGTCTCTTCATCCCGATCGTCTTCTGACCTGTGGCTGAACTGTCCTAGGTTGGCTCGCGTGAACGAGCGAGGGCGGATCTATCGATATGTGGGACCGGCCGACGTGAAGGCCGCAGTCCGGTCAGGCAACGAAGGCCGTCCCATCCGTTCAGAAGCTGACTTCGACGGCTGGGTCGCGGAGAGATCGGCTGCAGAACTGGCCGAGCCGTTCACCTTCGTGGTCGACACGGACGGCGTATTGCGGCTGGCGCCACGCCGCAGCGAGCATGTCGCGTGTGCCGCCGGAGGCCCGGCACTGAGCGCCGGAGAGATCGGGTTCAGCCGTGAGGAGGGACGCTGGGTGGTCAGCGAGGTCAGCAACCACTCGACCGGGTACTGCCCGGACACAACCTCATGGCCGGCGGTCGCCCAGGCTCTCGATCGGGCCGGCCTGAGGCGTCCGTCCGACTTCACGAACGAGGTGGTGTTCCGGCGCTGCGTCGCCTGTCGGGAGCGCAACATCGTGCGAGAGGACTACTTCGTCTGCGTCTTCTGCGGGAGCAACCTGCCTGCGGCGTGGAACGTGGACCCGTTCGACGGTGCTCAGGAGCAAACCGACCGTTAGGCGCTTCGCCACGCGTCGGTGACGCAGGACTCCTCGAAGTGCCACCAGCCATCCCTTTGGCCACGCGTCAGCAGCGCCTTGATCCGCCCAAGGTCTGCGTCAGCGGGCACGGTGAAGGCGACCAGGGGAAGCTCCGAACTGAAGGATTCCCCACCCAGCCCTAACGGGGCCAACTGCTCATGCACAGCCTGCACGCTGCGCCCCAACGGTCCACCAGGCGCCGGCAGGACCCGGACCGTGCAGTTGCCCGACGCTTCCACCCGCTTACAGGCCCAGTGAAGACCGTCGCCATCGGTGACGAAGCGCACCACGTCGCCCTCGGCGACCCCGTCCTGCAAGAACGGGGCGTTCGCCACACGCGCAGTGTCCCCGCTCAAACGCGTGGCCCAGAGGCCTTCGGTGTCGTAGGGAAGCCAACCTTCCCGCGGTACGAACCGGAACCATACCTTGATTAGGTCCGGTCCTGTGGGGAGGCGTTCGGGAGGGGCAGCAAAGACCATGCCCACATGATCGCGCAGTCTGCCGACTGCCTATCAAGATCATTGGAAGGGCAGGTGGCCGGATGAGACTTTTCTCTACGTCTTCAAGGTCGTCCGCCTGCGGCGGCCGACGGCGCGTTTGGGCGCCAGCTGGCCGCGCTGCGGCTCTCCGGCCGGTCGCGGCCAGCGCGCCCACGCGCCCGTTCGCGTCAGCGATGGCTAGGACAGCCGAGCCGACATCTCTTGCCACGGCGTAGTCGGGATGATGTGGCCAACGTGCGATGGCGGAGCCGTGGTCGGCGGCGACTTCGGGGCTCTGTCCTGAACCCCGGCCTTCCTCGGAGATGGGCCGGATGCCGAGCCATGGTGGGTGAGGGGCTGGGGTGGAAGGCCAATCATCTCCTCGCCGGTCACCCCGAGGGAATGCCAGACGAGGAGATGGCCTGCCCAGGGTTGAGCGAACGCTGCGCGGGGCTGGATCGTTGTATCGCTGTGACGGGGATGGTCGGATTTTTGTGTGCGTTGTGCGGTATCCCCGAAATGAGGACAGTCGCGAGACCGATGTACCAGAGGAAGCGGTGCGGTGATGCTGACGGAGGCACTGGCGGCGCTGGCAGGGGCGGCAGGATCGGCTCTTGTCTCGGCGATGACCGAGGACGTCTGGGAACAGGTCAAGGCTCGCTGCGCCCAACTGCTGGGCCGCGGCGACGCGCAGGCCGAGAACAGGCAGGCTGAACGACTGGAACAGGCCCGCACGGCGTTGCTGGCCGCTGATGATCGCGACCGTACGGCGCAGGATGCGGTAGCAGCGTGGACGACCCGCATCGGCGACGTGCTGGACGAGCACCCCGGCGAGGAGAAGGCGGTGCGGGAACTGGTCTCGTTCGTCACCGCACACGTCCCCACTGCGGCCGCAGGCGCGATCCAGATGAACGTCAGCGCCAATGATCAAGCGCAGCAGGCAGTTCAGGGACAGGGCATACAGAATGTCACCTTCGGCTCTCGTCAGCCATGACCACACCATCCGATGCGGATGACGACGGCAGCTTGACCGCGTCCGCGCACGATCACGCACAGCAAGCCCTCCTGGGCAGCGGTGTCCAGAACGTTCACTTCCACGGGACGGGTCGACCCAAAGTAACGGTGCAGCCACACTTTTTCCTACCTTTTGGTCGAGATCGCCTGTTCGGTAGGGGAGAAGACGTTAAGTCGCTCGTTCGCATAATTAATTCGATTGGCTTACGCCCGAAGATCGCCAAGCCTGTTGCCATTAGCGGACCGCCCGGTGTCGGGAAGACTGCGCTCGCGCTGGCTTTAGCGCGAGAAATAACAATGAATCCAGAGTCGGGAAATATTCCGTACGTGGATCTGGAAGGCTGGACGGTCGGCCGTGCCCCAGTTTCCGCCGAATCTGCCTTGGCAAACCTGCTGTATCTCGCGGGCGTACCGGAAAGTCCCGCTGTGATCGAACGAGGAAAGAGTCTTTGGGCCACAATCATGAGAGAGCGAGAGATCGAAACCATCGTTCTCGATAACGTCCACAATGTGCGGCAAATTCAGCCGATTCTTGATGCAATCTCCCACTGTACGGTCATCGTTACAAGCAGGCATAGACTGGTCACGCTATATGGCGCCGAGCACTATCGGCTCGATCCGCTGAGCAGTGCTAGCGCCAAGAAATTATTGGCAGAGGCCTCAGGGCGTTCTTCATCGGAGACTTCGCCGGAGTTCGAACGTCTAGCATCGCTCGTGAGCCACCTGCCTCTAGGGCTTCAAATCATCGGCGCTAGGCTGGCGGAAAGTTCTGCAGTGACGGAGAGCGAGCTCATCGTAGAGCTTGACGGCAAGCAAGCTATGAAGGCCCTCGACATCGAGGATCTGTCGATCGAGGCCGTATTGGACCTTTCCTACAGGGGTCTTACTCAAGACGAGAAGCATGCATTGCTATTAATTGGCGCGCTTAGCAGCCCTGAAATCTGGCCCAACTATCTTGCAGAGCTTATCCAGAAGCCATCGGGTGAAGCGAAGAGACTTCTTGTTGGCCTAGAGCGAAAAAATCTTCTTGATACTGTTCGCCGCAACCTTTGGCGTATGCATGATTTGATCTGGAAATATACCCGAGAAAAGGCGTCCAGTGACCTATCTGCAGAGGAGCGTGAAGTTGCGTCACGTATTCCTGCATTTATCACTAGTTCATTCCAGCCAGATGGGGGCGGTGTGGGGATAGCTCCATCTCTGGAGGGGGGCATTCTTGTGCGTGATATGAAACATGGGCAAGGTCCCGTTCTTGAGTTTTCGCCCGATGAATGGGATGTTCTCTTGCGTCGAATCAGAAAGCATGATCTCTAATCGAACCATCTCAGAGCCACTGTTAGTAGCCTTAGTCATCAAGGCCGCCCCAATCTTTGCCCATCAGCCTGCAGCCTTACTCTCCGCCTACCGAGAATGAGCAGAGTGTCTGCTCCGGCATGCGGGGCGCATGATCTGTCACAGCGCCGCTTCCGGTGGCTCTTGTCTGCCGTCTCTATGCTCCGGGTCGGATTACAGCCAATTAGCGCGGTATACCTCAGCCTTTGCCGCACCGCTCGCACCCCGATGATGCAGTACATGCGGCAGATCACGAATTTGAAAGGCGGAATATCATGCTGCCGCACCGCTCCCAGCGCTGATGGGGCAGGTCACAGCCCCGCCAGCCGGTCGCGTGGGATGGCTAGTTACGGCCTGCGATGCATCCTCTGGACAGGGGAAGAGGCTGTCGCGCGGCTTCCGCTCCCCGGGCCCTCGACGGCTCTGCGGTACGGGTCCACTTGCTATCAAGCCTGCGGGATTTCTCCTTTGCTGTATATATAGCACGGATGTACAGCAACGAACGCACACTGCAGCTCATCACTCCGCACTCATGCCTGACCAGCGCTCGAACCTCTGACGATCACTCCGTCATTGACTCGTAATGAAGTGTTTGGTTGAGGCCGGGACGATCGCCGACTTCGGTCCTCGCCGTATGTGGTCTGGGCGATCGGCTGCCGCGGCCCTCCTCCGTCGGGCCTTGCCACCGGGCGGCCTGGGCTGACGGCAGTGCTGACGACAACATATGGCACCATCGGCAGTCACCGGCCGACGCACTCTGCCACAGCCCGTGGAGAGGTGCTATCTGTCCAGGGCGCCTGAAAAGCGGACAGCCGCATTCTCCTATTTGGGTTCGACGGTTGATCGATTGGAATCCGTGTCCTATCAGTCGGCGGAGTGGTCGTCGAGGAATTTATGCCATATGTGCGGTTTGACCCGGGTATCCAGAGCGGCGCCATGGGAGTCGTTTTCGTATCGATCCCAGTAACATAATGTGTTGATCTTCCAAATGGCTTAGCCTGCCTTGTCCCTACTAGATGTGCAGGTGGATGCCATGAGCGAGCAGGCCGCACAGGCGATCGTCGGTAACGAGCAGGCTGAGGTCTCCAGGGAAGTCGTAAGCTCCCCAACGAAGAAGTCGGCGGGGGCGCGGGCAGTTCCGAAGTGGGAGGCTGATGCGCGGGAGCGCGTTCGAGCAGCGATACGGCGCTACTCCAAGCCGCTAACTGATCTTATAGCGCGTGATGCTAATGAAGGGGACACGCGTCTGCTCATCACCGACTTCCTATGCGCAGGACTCGGCTACGACAAATATGACGACCTCACTACGGAGTATCAGGTCAAGGGTGAGTTCGCTGACTACGGCATCCGCATCGACAAGCAACTGATCGCCTTCATCGAGGTGAAGCGTTGCAGTCAGAAGCTCAACGTCAAACACCTACGGCAGGTGCAGATGTACGCCGTGAACGAGGGTGTTGAGTGGATGGTCCTGTCCAACGGCCAAGTGTGGCAGGCCTATCACATGACCGCCGGCCTCCCCGTTGTCATCGACCTGGCCCTTGAAGTGGACCTGCTCAGTGACACCGGCCTGGGTGTCAAGACGGACGCGCTCTTCTACTTGACCAAGGAGGCGTTCAAGCGTCGCCTGATCGATGACCTGTGGAGAGCTCGCGCCGCAACGTCGCCGAAGTCTCTGGCCCAGGTGCTTCTGTCCGACGTGGTGACCGACGCCGTACGCAAAGAACTGCGACGTCAGACGAACCATAATGCCGAAGTCGGCGAGATCCATCGCATCTTGCGCAGCGAGGTACTTCGGCCAGAGACCTTGCTTTGAGGCGTACTCTGGCGGTGCAGCGCCGAGGTTAGCGATCTTGCTAACGTGGATGCTAACAACGGGTCTGGACAACCCTGGATGCTTCTGGGATGGGAACGTTCCAGTAGAGGCCCTGAGCAGGCTTAGACAGCGTCGGTGGACGGGCTCGGACAAGCATCTTCCCGCTTGTAAACAGAAGGTCAGGGGTTCGATTCCCCTCGTCGGCTCGCAGCTCAGAGGCCCTTCGGGAAGATCCCGGAGGGCCTTTCTGATCTCCGTACAACAGCAACGTGGTCTTTCGACGGCAGGAGTCCCGGTGGCAGCGACTCGGATGCTCACGTTCGCCGCGTGGCGTGACGGCCGTTACTTGGGTCTCGAAGAGTTGCTCAGGTCTCTCGGGACCCTGATCGACAGCTACGAGTGGCGATTGACGATCGACTGGCTGATTCCCGAGATCGAGATACACGGGGATGTGTGGCTGTCGACGTGCCAGGTTCTCCAGTTGTTCGAGTCTCACCCGCAGCTTGTGGATGGAGAGGCGGAGGGGCGCAGGGTCGGTTCGTCGGCACCTGATGTTCGCCTTCGAGCCTTCGACAGCACTTCGTGGGATGTCCAGACGGCGAGGCCGGACGTTGCGGGGAGGATCGGTGAGCTATACGCGGATGCGGTTGGACTCGAGAAATGGTGACGGCACCCCAGACGGAGCCATGGAGTGCCTTCTAAGCAACTCTCGTCAGCAATGATCTTTTCGAGAGTCGAGGCTGGCGTTCAGAAGATCGAGCGCTCTGCGCATCTCCGGCGATGGGATCTGGGTGTAGACGTTCATGGTCACGGAGATCTGCGAGTGGCGGAGGATGCGCATCGCGGTTCGTGGATGGACGTCAAGGGCAGCCCGCCTCTGGCAGGCTGCCACGCGTCGGGCGGTCGTTGGCCGCGCTGCGACTCTCGGGCCGGTCTCAGCCGGCGCCGCCAGCCGCCGGCAAGATCCGCAGGCGTATGAACCTTAGCCACTTCGATGCTAGCTAGGTCTGTAACGAATCTCGCAAACTGTGCCCCTGCGCCGTTATCGTCGAGCAAGGTAGCTTCGAGTGGCCTGTCGCGGTCATCCGATCTGTTTGGCAGGGAGCAGCGGTGAGTCACACCCTACAGCGGGTGGCAGGTGCCATCGGTTCCGTACTGGTTGCCGCATTAGTGAATGTAGCAACGGGATTCTTCACTGATCATGATGCTGTTGCCTGGTGGGTCTCCGGTGGTGTGCTTTTGGCCGTCGGTGCTGCTGTGCAGTGGTTCCTCCCTATAGCGGGAAAGGCACCGGAAGGTGCACGACAGAGGGCCACCGGTAACACGGTCGGTGGATCGCTCAGTCAGAAGGCAAAGGGGCGCTCGACTCAGGAGGCGTCCGACAACCAGGTCGTTGGTGACCTAAATCAGGATCAGCATGGATGAGCCACGGGAAAAGCGTCGGTGGTGGTCGCCCCGTAAGCGGGCGAGTCAGCAGCCGAACATTGACCAGCAGGTGATGGGGAGCACCGTCGGCGGAGATCTCAAGCTCACGCAGATTACGGTCTACGGGGGCACAGAGGGGATTGCCGCCGATAAGACGGACGAAGAAGGGCTGGGACAGGAGCGCCAGGAGTATCTTCAGCGGATTCGTGCCCGGTACCGGCGGGTCGATCTCGAAATCCTTACTCCGTTGACCGAGCAGGGCGAGCATCCAGTGATGCTGCTGAGTGAGGTATTTTTTCAGCAGTCTGTGCGAGAGAATCCGCCGCCGGTAGAGTTGCTAAACCTGCCGCGTGAGGTGCTACATCGGCTGGTGGCGGACGAACAGTTGTCGGGACTGCCAGACAACATCGACCTCACTCGATTGGAGGAGGCCCGCCGCGCATATCAGGAGCGTCCGGCACGTCCGGTGCTAGAGGCATTGGGCCGGACGAGCCGTGCTGTCGTGCTCGGTGACCCTGGCGCGGGGAAATCGACTCTGGCCCGTTTCATGATGATGGCTCTGGCGATCACCGAACTTCAGCAGGATGGCTCTGGGGAGCTTGCCGTCGAGTTGCCGGCGGAATGGGTGGGACGGCTCCCGCTGCTGGTGGAACTGCGTACGTACGCAGACCCGGCCTGGCGGGGCAAGACGTTTCTGGACCTGATCGACGAGATGCGGTCCAGCCACCACCTCGGTCTCTCTAAGGTTCGCCTGGAGCGGTACCTATCCGACGGTGGACGCGCCTTGGTGGTCTTCGACGGCTTGGACGAGATCTTCGATCCTCAAGTCAGAGCCGATGTGGTCGGGCAGATAGAGGGATTCGTGGCCCGCTACCCGAATGTGCGGACTATCGTCACCTCACGCGTCGTCGGATATAACCGCTCGACACTCGACGCGGCCGGCTTTACCACCTTCATGCTCCAAGACCTCGACACGCTTGAGATCGAAGCGTTCATCACCACCTGGTATAAGCGCAGCTGTCCTGACGATCCCGCGACCGCGACACAGATGCGTCACCGGTTGCTGGCCGCGATCAACGCTTCCATGGCCGTTGGTGAAATCGCCGGCAATCCCATGCTCCTCACCATCCTGGCCATCATCGGCCGCCGCCGAGAACTTCCCCACGACCGCCGCACGGTCTATCAGCACGCAGTCACCGTTCTGATCGAGCACTGGGATGTCAACAAGCACCTGCGTGCCCACGACACCGATCTACCCCAACTCATCGCCGACGACAAGCTCCGCATGCTTCACAGCGTCGCCCGCCGTATGCAAGACGGACCTGCCGGGCTCGCAGGTAACCACATACCTGCGCGAGACCTCATTGAGGCTTTCGAGACCTATTTCACCGAAGAATTTGGGCTCCCCAAAGATCGCGCCGTCCACGCCGCGCGCGCGATGCTCCGGCAGTTCCAGCACCGCAACTTCATTCTCTCCAGTTTCGGCGCCGGGCTCTACGGATTTGTCCATCGCGCTTTCTTGGAGTATCTCGCAGCCGACGACATCAACCAGCAGCTCACCGACAGAAAACTTACCGATCACGAACTGTTTGACCTCTACGACGTCCATGCCACCGACCCCGCTTGGCGAGAAGTTCTCCTTCTTCTCACTGGAATGATTCCTGAACTGCTCGCAGGCGAGGTTATCTCCCGCCTTGCCGTCACAGGCTCTTATGGGAGGTTCGATGAACAACTTCCCACATCTCAACTGCTCGCCCTCAGTGCCATCAGCGAGATTCGCAGGCGACAGACCCTTAGATCCCTCGCGCCTACCATTACCCAACTCCTCGTCGAACTAATCAGAACTGCCGCTGTCAAAGAAGATGAGTACGATTTAACTCTTACTGCAGCAATTGAGAAGTCCTTGCCGCCCTTCGGCCACGAGACTGCGTGGCTCGATCACTCCCAGCGTGAACGATGGCGCTTGGCAACGGGGAACCGCATCGGGATGCTCCACTCCGCCAGGTATATTGCAGCTCGCCTCCGTTTAGCCGTCGAAGCGCAGACCTTGGACACCCTCAAAGGACACGCAACCACAAGTGCTGAAGCGGTCATACGATTCGCCGCCGTGGAGGCGATCGCTGAGGGTTGGCGTGATGACCCGGAGACTTTTGCCTGGCTTCGCGAGCGCGGCGTCGAGGACGGGCACGAGGGTGTCCGGCGCGGGGCCGTGGAGGCGATCGCTGAGGGTTGGCGTGATGACCCGGAGACTTTTGCCTGGCTTCGCGAGCGCGGCGTCGAGGACAGACACGAAGATGTCCGGCGCGCGGCCGTGGAGGCGATCGCTGAGGGTTGGCGTGATGACCCGGAGACTTTTGCCTGGCTTCGCGAGCGCGGCGTCGAGGACAGACACGAGGGTGCCCGGCGCGCGGCCCTTAGGGCGGTCGCTGAGAGTTGGCGTGATGACCCGGAGATACTGCCCTGGCTTCGCGAGCGCGCCACTGAGGACAGACACGAAGATGTCCGCATCGCAGCCTTTGACGTCATCGCTGAGGGTTGGCGTGATGACCTGGAGACTTCAGCCTGGCTGCGCGACCGCGTCGTCCGGGAGAAACGCTGGATCGTCCGCAGTATGGTCGTTGACACTATCGCCGCAGGCGGACCCCATCACCCTGAGACTCTTGCCTGGCTGCGCGACTGCGCTGTCCGGGACGAACACTGGATCGTCCGTCGCGCGGCAGTTAGGGCTGTCGACCGGGGCGGGCGTGATGACCCGGAGACTTTTGCCTGGCTTCGCGAGCGTGCTACCGAGGACACAGACGAGGATGTCCGTAGCACGGCCGTTAGGGCCATCGGCCAGGGTTGGCGTGATGACCCGGAGATACTGCCCTGGCTTCGCGAGCGCGGCGTCGAGGACAGACACGAAGATGTCCGGCGCGCGGCCGTGGAGGTGATCGCTGAGGGTTGGCGTGATGACCCGGAGGTGCTGCCCTGGCTTCGCGAGCGCGGCGTCGAGGACAGACACGAGGGTGTCCGGCGCGCGGCCATTAGGGCGGCCGCTGAGGGTTGGCGTGATGACCCGGAGATACTGCCCTGGCTTCGCGAGCGCGGCATCGAGGACAGACACGAAGAGGCCCGGCGCGCGGCCGTGGAGGTGATCGCTGAGGGTTGGCCTGACAACCCGGAGACTCTTACCTGGCTTCGCGAGCGCGGCGTCGAGGACAGACACGAGGATGTCCGTAGCACGGCCGTTAGGGCCATCGGCCAGGGTTGGCGTGATGACCCGGAGATACTGCCCTGGCTTCGCGAGCGCGGCGTCGAGGACAGACACGAAGAGGCCCGGCGCGCGGCCGTGGAGGTGATCGCTGAGGGTTGGCGTGATGACCCGGAGACTTTTGCCTGGCTTCGCGAGCGCGGCGTCGAGGACAGACGCGAGGGTGTCCGGCGCGCGGCCGTGGAGGCGATCGCTGAGAGTTGGCCTGACAACCCGGAGACTCTTACCTGGCTTCGCGAGCGCGGCGTCGAGGACAGACACGAGGATGTCCGTAGCACGGCCGTTAGGGCCATCGGCCAGGGTTGGCGTGACAACCCGGAGACCCTTGCCTGGCTGCGCGACCGCGCCGTCCGGGACGAACACTGGATCATCCGCCGTGCAGCTGTTAGGGCCGTCGACCGGGGCGGGCGTGATGACCCGGAGACTTTTGCCTGGCTTCGCGAGCGCGGC
This sequence comes from Nonomuraea sp. NPDC003201, assembly GCF_053590415.1. Lineage (NCBI taxonomy): Bacteria > Bacillati > Actinomycetota > Actinomycetes > Streptosporangiales > Streptosporangiaceae > Nonomuraea > Nonomuraea sp. NPDC003201. The sequence continues at coordinate 13,328 of NZ_JBSFTC010000165.1, read as the reverse complement.
GTCGAGGACGGGTACGAGGGTGTCCGCAGCGCGGCCGTTGAGGTGATCGCCTCGGGTTGGCCTGATGGCCCGGAGACTTTTGCCTGGCTTCGCGAGCGTGCTACCGAGGACACAGACGAGGATGTCCGTAGCACGGCCGTTAGGGCCATCGGCCAGGGTTGGCGTGATGACCCGGAGACTTTTGCCTGGCTTCGCGAGCGCGGCGTCGAGGACGGGTACGAGGGTGTCCGGCGCGCGGCCGTTGAGGTGATCGCTGAGGGTTGGCGTGATGACCCGGAGACTTTTGCCTGGCTTCGCGAGCGCGGTATCGAGGACGGGCACGAGGGTGTCCGCAGCGCGGCCGTTGAGGTGATCGCTGAGGGTTGGCGTGATGACCCGGAGACTTTTGCCTGGCTTCGCGAGCGCGGCGTCGAGGACGGGCACGAGGGTGTCCGGCGCGCGGCCGTTGAGGTGATCGCTGAGGGTTGGCGTGATGACCCGGAGACTCTTGCCTGGTTGCGCGACCGCGCCGTCCGGGACGAACACTGGATCATCCGCCGTGCAGGTGTTAGGGCCGTCGACCGGGGCGGGCGTGATGACCCGGAGACTCTTGCCTGGCTTCGCGAGCGCGCTACCGAGGACACAGACGAGGATGTCCGTAGCACGGCCGTTAGGGCCATCGGCCAGGGTTGGCGTGATGACCCGGAGACTTTTGCCTGGCTTCGCGAGCGCGGCGTCGAGGACGGGCACGAAGATGTCCGCAGCGCGGCCGTTGAGGTGATCGCTGAGGGTTGGCCTGATGACCCGGAGACTCTTGCCTGGCTTCGCGAGCGCGGCGTCGAGGACAGACACGAGGATGTCCGTAGCACGGCCGTTAGGGCCATCGGCCAGGGTTGGCGTGATAACCCGGAGACTTTCGCCTGGC
>NZ_JBSFTC010000165.1:0-12326 GCF_053590415.1 Nonomuraea sp. NPDC003201 | reverse complement strand
GCTTCGCGAGCGCGGCGTCGAGGACGGGCACGAGGGTGTCCGCAGCGCGGCCGTTGAGGTGATCGCCTCGGGCTGGCCTGATGACCCGGAGACTTTTGCCTGGCTTCGCGAGCGCGGCGTCGAGGACGGGCACGAGGGTGTCCGCAGCGCGGCCGTTGAGGTGATCGCCTCGGGCTGGCCTGATGACCCGGAGACTTTCGCCTGGCTTCGCGACCGCGCCGTCCGGGACGAACACTGGATCATCCGCCGTGCAGCTGTTAGGGCCGTCGACCGGGGCGGGCGTGATGACCCGGAGACTTTTGCCTGGCTTCGCGAGCGTGCTACCGAGGACACAGACGAGGATGTCCGTAGCGCGGCCGTTGAGGTGATCGCTGAGGGTTGGCCTGATGACCCGGAGACTTTTGCCTGGCTTCGCGAGCGCGGCGTCGAGGACGGGCACGAAGATGTCCGGCGCGCGGCCGTTGAGGTGATCGCCTCGGGCTGGCGTGATGACCCGGAGACTTTTGCCTGGCTTCGCGAGCGCGGCGTCGAGGACAGACACGAAGATGTCCGCAGCGCGGCCGTTAAGGCGATCACAGAAGGCAGTCTTGATCAGCCCAAGGCCTAAATCGGCGTTCGCTGCCAACGCTCTGACGGGAAACTGTCACCCGCTTTTTTCAGACCGTAGGTTAGCGAGATTGACAACCCTTCTTTGGGATTGCCATGAGCAACCTCCTGCCCTGTTCCGTCACTGTTCCGTGGGATGGCCGAGAACAGCGCGAAACGATGAGAGCCAGCCGCAACAGTAACGCCTGGTCAGGCTCTCCCGCTCGACAGGTTTTCGCAGGTGGCCGCGGAGAGCATCGGAGATCACCCAAAGCTACGAGGGGTCGCTCTGGGGTTCGCCGGTCATTGGCCCGGATGCTTGAGTGGAGACATGAGTGGGCCTATCACAGACAGCGAGCTGCGAGAGGTTGACTGCCGTGCGCAAGCAGCAACGCCTGCCCCCTGGCATGTGCGGTTCCTTGGCGACGACGTGGGGGTATCGAAGGGCGAAAAGTCGCAGCAACTCCGCTTGCTCCGAGGTCGCCGGAAGTAGCGGGTTATCTGCGCCCGGGTAAATCTCAGCTGCTGTCCACTGCGCGGCTCGGACACTAGGGGCAGTCCCGATCCTTACTCCGCGTGCACGGAGCTCCGCTAGCAACTGACTAGCGTCAAACAAGTACACCGACTCGATACACCAAGGACGAGTGCCGCCGCGTGACGAAGCCGCCGGTGCGCTTCCCCTCATAGCGTGGAGACCGAACGGGGAGAGGTTTGGTCGTGGCAGCCATTACGCGGCGGCGCTTTGATCCGGAGTTCCGGACTGGGGCAGTGCGTATCGTGAAGAAGACCGGCAAGCCCGTGGCTCAGGTGGCGCGGGATCTGGGGATCAGCCCGTACACGCTGCACAATTGGGTGCAGATGGATCGGCTCGCCAAGCAGTACAACGGCGACGGCGACGGGAGTGGAACGCTGGAGGAGTCCGAGCGGGAGGAACTGGCCCGGCTGCGGCGGGAGAAGGCCGAGCTGGTCAAGCAGCACGCCGATGAGAAAGCGGTGTGGGAGAAGGAACGCGCCGAGCTGGAAGACGAGCGTGACGTGCTCAAGCGCTCCGTGGTCTTGTGGGTCAAAGAGGCGATGGGCCGATAAGCGTGGCGGCCTTCATCAGCTCCCAGAGGACCGAGCACGGCATCGACCATGTCATCTCGTGCCGGGCGTTAGGTGTGTCGCAGTCCTGGTTCTACAAGTGGAAGAACCGCATCGGCCAGGACATGCCGACCGCTCGGGAACGCCGGCGTGCCGACCTGGACGCGGAGATCACCCGCGTGTTCGAGGCGTCGGGTGGCACCTACGGCTCGCCCCGGATCACTCGTGACCTGCACGAGGCGGGCTGGCGGGTGTCGGAGAACACCGTCGCCGCACGAATGGCCGAGCTCGGCTTGGTCGCCCGAAGACGACCCAAGCCGCGGTCGCTGACCAGGCAAGGCAAGCGGCCGGCCGCCCCGGATCTGGTCCACCGGAAGTTCACCGCACCCGCACCGGACGTGCTGTGGTGCGGCGATGTGACGCAGATCGACACCGACGAGGGCAAGCTCTACCTGGCCACGGTCGAAGACCTGTTCTCCCGACGGCTGCTCGGCTACGCCATGTCCGAGCATCACGATGCCGCGTTGACCTGCGCCTCACTGCAGATGGCCGTCGCCACTCGCGGCGGCGACGTGGACGGGGTGATCTTCCATTCGGATCGCGGCTCGGAGTACACCGCGGCCCGCTACCAGGACCTATGCCGGCGTCTGGGCGGGGTCCAGTCGATGGGGCGGGTCGGCTGCGCGCTCGACAACGCAGCGGCCGAGGCGCTCAACAGCACCATCAAGGTCGAGTACGTACACCGCCGCCGAGGCGGCAGCGCTGGATCGCTACCCCTACGAGCCAAGTGACGAGGCGTACCGCGGACTTGTCTTCCACGATGAGGCATGGCATTGGGCGATGCTGGAACTCTACGGCGACAGCTACTGGATCGACCGTCCGGAGCTCGCTCACCCATCGCCAGAGTACCGAGCCCTCGATTGACTATGAGCCAAGATTCGACCCGACCTCGTATTCAAGATCCGGCATATGCACGGGATGCCTTCGATGTTGACCGATGTCTGTGAAGCACCTGCCCAGCTTGGCATGCATCCTCTGGTAGCTGCTCCGATCCGTTGTAAACCGTCGCCAGTAGCGCCTGCGTGCCCGATGGCTTCTACGTGCCGGCGAACGCCCTGCTTCAATTCTTGCCCTGGTCATCTCAGCGATGACCAGGGCTTTTCGCTTGTAGATCATGTTTCGGCGTCTGGTGGCTGTCGGGCGATGCCGGCTGATCGTCCCCAATGCGGCCCCACACTCCGGGGCCCAGGGCCTCGCTGACTCGCCGGTTGGCGATCTCGTCTTGGCCTCCATGAGGCGTATCTCGTAGGTCCTGTGGAGAACCTCCAGGGCGTTGTCGGCGGAACGCCCGCGTTGAGTCACGTGGAGAGGCAGGCGGTGCGGCGTGGTTCTCGGCACTCCGGGGCCGTTTCACGGGCCTTCGCCAGATCCGCAGGAATGTGCTCTTGGCCAACTCGGCCACGGGGCGGCCTCCTGATTGGGTCCCCTGCCCCTCTGAAGGGGACGCCGCTCAGGTGGGAAAGATGTACGCGTTGCCCGCCGACGTCGGTTCCTTCTTGGTGCAGGTTAGAAGGGGCCGCTCTCCGGATAGCCGGCCTTTATGACGGCCTTGCGGGTCTTCGCGTTGAGTTTCTTCTCGCTGATGACCTTGCCGGCCGCCGGTTCGGCGATCTTCACCTTGGTGCCCCAGCCCGAATACTTGGTATCGGTGTGGAAGGCCATCTGGTCATAGGCCGTGGTGTCGTCGTCCGGGTAGGTGGTCGTGTCGACGACCGTGCGGGTGAGCAGGTTGTGTTCGTCGAAGTACAGGTGGAACTCGACCTTGCCTTCCCCGGCGGACTTGTCGTGCCGGAATTCAGCGAGTGTGGCGGTGCCCTGATATTGGCCGGTCGCTACTTCTGATGCGTTGTCCAGCATGAACTGCAGTTCTGCCGGCGTGACGCCCACGTTGAGAAGAGCGTTGTCGTGTCCACTGGCCTTCGACTGGATCCAGGAAAGACCGGAGGGCAGCGCCTTGGCGATGCCGGCGTTGGTCACGTAGGCGTTTCTGCCCTCAGCGATGACCCGGTAGGGAGGGTTGGGCTTTTTCTGGCGTGAGGACATGCGGACACGGAGGTCGGCGGCCGCTACGTTGCCTTTGCCGAAAGCCAGGGTGCCGACCGTGTTGGTGTTCACCTGAACCTGCATAGCCTGGTCGTCGGCGGTGAAATCGAGAGTGATGCCGCTTGATTCGGTGATCTTTACGCCTTTGCCCGGGACCAGTTGGGCTTTCAGGGCTTTCACCGGGTTCACCGGAGCGGCCTGCACGGATGCGACGGATGCCGCCTGAGCGGGTACGGCGACCGCGCACACGGCCGCGGCCGTTGCCACGAGGCCTGCGAAGAAGAGTTTCATCAGGGTCCTTGCTTGGGGGATATAGCAGGGAAAAGAGTAAGAGAGTGGTGTTGGCGAGATAAGGGATGTCTTATAACAATCCTGTGCAGATCGGATCCCAAGTGGTAATAGCCTTTGCTGAAGGCGGGCGGGATATTCCTTGCGTCCGGTCTCATATTTTCCGGTTTGGGCTGGCAGAGGTGGCCATCCCAGGAAGGCAAGCCCTGTCCGGCACGCCTCACGATGGCGGAACGAGACCTGTAGGCACACATCAGCGCCTGGTCAGCGGCTTGATCACACGTCGCTGGAGCTTCCCTGCGGACAAGCTGGCACTCGTGGCAGCGCTGGATGCCCGTGGACAGTTTCGAAGTCCCTTGAAACAGAAGGTCAGGGGTTCGGTTTCCCTCGTCGGCTCGCAGCTCAAGGCGCGGCGCGGAACTCGGGACAGCTTGCCGCTCAGGTCCCGGCCGGTCAGCGGAAGTCGGTGAGGCGGAACACCGCCATCATGTCCGCCGCCCGGGAGCCGGTGGAGAAGGAGGCTTCCGCGCCGACCTGCCATGGAAGCCGTCGATGATCTGCGTGAGCGGCTTGACGTGAGAGTTGCCGGAGTAGCAGAACTCACCGTGCTCCATCGCCAGGCAGGTGCACCAGTGCCACCAGCTCACTAGGGCTGCCTGGTCGGGCAGATGTCGCGGTAGGGCACGTCCTTGAGGAAGGAGGCCCAGTCGGCCGGGGAGAGCGTGTGCCCGGCACGGCGGCACACGTCCTCGACGATCCGCTCGGCACCGATCGGGATCGTGTAGACGGAACCCCAGTCGGCGGCGTAGAGGGTGGAGTCGTCCGGGCTGAAGGCGAGCGAGGTGATCTGGGAGCCGTGCAGGTTGAACGCGCCGCCGAGCCGTCGCATGGCGTTGACGTCCCAGACCTGGAGGATGCCGTCCGTGGTCACGCTGGCGAGCAGATCGCCCTTCTGGGAGAAGGCCAGTTCCGCGATCTCACCCGTCGTCCCGCGTAGGACCGGCGTGATCTGGGCCGGCCCCTGGACCGTCCACATCGCGATGCGACCCGCCGGACCGGCGCTGAACGCCAGCCGCCCCTGGTCGCTGACGGCCACTGCCGAGGTGCCGCGTACGACATCGAAAGCCGCGTCGACCGGCCTGCCGGCGGTGAGGTCGATGAACCTTCCGAAAGTCGAGGCGAGGCGTCCGTCCGGCGTGTACGGCCCGCCGTCGATCTGCGAGCTGAACGTGCGCAGGACGCGCCCACCGGCGGTGTCCAGCACGAGCAGCCGGAAGCTGCCCTCCTGGGAGGATGGCTGGAGCGTGAGCGCGATCGTCTTGCCGTCCTGGCTGAAGTCGACACGCTCGGGATTGTTCGTGTTCGTGTGCGGCGTGGAGATCTGCCAGAGCTTCTTGCGTGTCGCGAGGTCGATCAGCCGCACGCTCGTGATGTCGGCGATGAGCATGCGTGTGCCGGTCCGGTCGAATCCCCATGCCCCGAATTCGCCGAGCGGGAACGTCGTCACCTCCTTGCGGCTGCGCAGGTCCCAGAGCCCGAGGCGGTTCTGATCGGGATCCTCCATCGCCACCCACCGTCCTCCGGGACTGAGTTTCGCCACTCCCTTCCGGACATGGGTGGCGCCGGCTCTCGGCGACAGGTCGAGGCTGATGACCATGTTGTCGTAGAGGTAGCGCAGGGTCCTGCCGTCGGGGTCGAACCGAAGGTCGGTCAGCTCGTCCTCGGCCCGGTAGGTGAGGATCTGCTTGCGATCGGCGACCTTCCACACGCGCAGCTCGCGTTCGGCGAAGGCGGCCAGGTAGTCGCCGTCCTGGCTGAAGCGCAGCTTGGCCCCGGACTTCGTGCAGATGTCGCAGGCCCAGTCTTCATCGCCCAGTTTGTGTTCACGACCGGTCGCCGCGTCGACGAGCGCGATCGTGGCGTTCGCGCAGGCGATGGTCTTGCCGTCCGGGGTGAAAGCCGCCACGTCCGAGTGAGTTCGGCAGGGCGGCAGGCGCCGTTCCGGGGTCCAGCCCGGCAGCGCCAGCTCGTCGAAGCGCCCACCCGTCATCAGCAGGTGCTTGCCTGTCGGATCGACGAGCGGAGGCTGCGACGGGATCATGCTGCCGTCCGTGTAGGGAGACTTGCCGAACTGCTTGCCGGTCGTCACGTCCAACAGGTAGACGATTTCGCCCTGATACATCACGGTGAGGATCGACTCGTGCTCACCCCAGATCGCGCTGAACCCGCCGCGTTCCGACAGGGAGCGCCGTACCAGTTGCCTGCCCGAGGTGAGGTCCCAGACGCCGAGCTCTGAACCGATGGTCAGGGCGAGCAGGCGGCCGCTCTTGTTGAGCGCCGGCTCCTGGGGAGTCCCGTCCTTCAGCCTCAGCCCGGCCCAGCCACCGGTGCGCTTGCCGGTACGGACGTCGTAGACGTTCACGCCGGCTTCGCTGACGCTGACAAGTGTGCGGCCGTCATGACTGAGGGCGCGGTGGGCAAGGCCTTTGACCGGGGGATCGCGGAAGACCGCCGTCTCCTGCTGCTGAAGGGAGGCGATGAGACTGGAACGGGTCTCCAACTGCGGTGAGACCCGCCAGGCGGCCACGCTCAGCAGCATCGCCTTGACCGGGTCGGTCGTGCGCATCCGGTCGGCCTCCGTCGCCACCTGCTTGGCGGTGAGGATGTCACGCTGTTCGGTGGCCTGCTGCCGCTGATAGACGGCCAGCCCTCCGGCGACCATGGCCACGACCAGCAGCCCGGCCAGCGCGATCGTGGTCAGCGTCCTGCGACGGGTCCGCTTCCTGGTCAGTTCGGTGCCTGCCCGCAGGAAGTCCCGCTCGGCGGGGGTGAGCGTGACGTGACGGCGGCCGGTCGCCGCCCAGCTGAGCACCTGCTCCAGACGGCTGCCCTGGAGCAGGTCGCCGTCCCGCCTGCCGTTGTCGGACCAGTGCCGTGCCGCCGCGGAGATCTGGCCCAGTACGGCCAGGCCGTCGCGGTCGGCGTCGACCCACATGCGTAACCGCGGCCAGGCCCTCAGCAGCGCGGGCCTGGACAGCGAGACCGAGGTGTCCTTCGTGGTCACCACGTACGAGAACGCCCGCAGGATCCGCTCGACCGCCGCCGCCTCGCGCTCTGGGCGTCCGCCGTACAGCTCCTCGCGCGAGGCCCACCGCCCGCTCTCGTACCCGTCCTCGTCCACGGTCACCATCCGCAGGAACACCTCGGCGGCCAGCTCGCGCTCCTCTGGCGTGAGCGCCGTGTAGGCGTCCTCCGCGATCGTCCCCAGCGCGGGATCCCCCTGGTCGAGCCCGTGTACGCCCTGCGCCGAGCGGCTGCCCGCGGCCAGCAGGCCCTTGGTGTCGGCGGCGTTGCCGCTGACCAGCGCGAGCAGCAGGTCGCGTGCCGCGGGTCTGGCGGCGGGATCCTTAGCCATCGCCGCCGCCACCAGCGGGGCCAGCCGCGGCGGCAACCCCCGCAGATCCGGTGCGGAGGACAGCACTTGGTGCATCATGCCGCCCAGGGTGTCCGCCTTGAACGGGTCCTGCCCCGTGGCGGCGAACACGATGACGGCACCCCACGTGAACACGTCGGCGGGCGCCCCGGCGCGCTGCCCGATGAACACCTCGGGCGCCATGTAGCTGGGCGTGCCCGAGACCTCGCCCGTCTTCGTCAGCGACATGTCCATGGTGCGGGCGATGCCGAAGTCGATCACGCGCGGGCCGTCCGGGCCGAGCAGCACGTTGTCCGGTTTCAGGTCGCGGTGGATGACGCCCGCGTCGTGGATCGCGGTCAGCGCGGTGGCGATCGCCGTCGCCAGCCGGTGGAGATCGTCCTCGGTGAACTTGCGCCCCTCCATCACGGCCTTGCGCAGGCTCGGTCCCGCGACGTACTCCGAGACGATGTACGGCTTGCTCGCCTCCAGGTCGGCGGCGAGCACCCGGGCCGTGCAGAACGAGGCCACCCTGCCGGCCGCGGCCGCCTCCTTGGCGAAGCGGTCGCGGCTGCCGTTGTTGTCCGACGCGTGCAGCACCTTGATGGCGACCCTGCGTCCCTCGGGGTCGTAGGCCTCGTACACGACTCCCTGGCCGCCCGAGCCAAGGCGTCCAGCCAGCCAGTAATCCCCGATGTGCTGCGGATCCCCCGCGCTCAGTGCGTCCACGGCGCGTTAGATGAAGATTCTTTGCCCAAAGTTGTTACGTCCGACCGCCTTGTCCTGTTTGTCGGCGTAACCCACAGCGGCTCGGCATCGCGGAGCTCGCCCCCGAGCTCTACGCCTTCGCCGCAGGTGGTTGGGGTGATCGACTGCCGTGATCGGAAGGGGTGATCGTGGACACGGGGCGAGGGCCGGGAGTAGGACCACAGCGCGTGGACATCCGAGCTGTACGGCAACGTCCTCACGCACGATCGCATGTCGCCAAGATCAAGACGGTTCGCGCGAACGCCATGCCATGGGAGGAGGCGACGGCGTCCCGCCACGGTGCGAAACCGCCCGCCCACCCTCCGCCCCAGCCCTTGCTTAACCTATCGAAATTCGATAGATTCTCATCGCAATTCGATGGAAGGATGGGATATGGGAAAGCTGGCAGTGCGTGCACTGCGCGCTGTGCTCGTGGTGGTTCTCGCCGGCACCGTGCTCGTACAGGCATCGATGGTGTGGGTGTTGGTCAGCGGGAGCGACCCGGAGGACGGGTCGCTCCCGCTGACCGCGCTGCGCATCATCACGATCCTGGGCATGGTGTCGGGCCAGGTCGCCCTGGTCAGCGTGTGGCGGCTGGTGACTATGGTGCGACGCGGAACCGTGTTCTCCCACGCCGCCTTCCGGTACGTGGACGCCGTGATCGGCGCGATCGTGGCGGCCGCCCTCCTGTGGTTCGCGGTCACGGCCCTCAATGCGCCGGGCCAGCGGGAAGACCCGGGTGTCACCGTCATCATGGGCGGGATCGGCGTGGCCATCCTGGGGGTCGCGCTCATCGTGTTCGTGCTGCGGATGCTGCTCGCCCAGGCCGTCGCGCGCGACGTCGAAGCGACGCAGATGCAGGCCGAGTTGGACGAGGTGATCTGATGCCGATCACCGTCGACATCGACGTGATGCTGGCCAGGCGGAAGATGTCCGTGGGCGAGCTCGCGGACCGCGTAGGGATCACGCCCGCCAACCTGGCGGTACTCAAGAACGGCCGCGCCAAGGCGGTGCGCTTCACGACGCTCGCCGCGCTCTGCGAGGTGCTCCAGTGCCAGCCGGGCGACCTGCTGCGCTGGGAGGCCGAGGACGCCGCGGGCGTATGACACCACCGGCCTGACACGGTACGTCGACCGCATGGAGGTGAATCGCCGATCGCCCGCAGTACCGTCCCGACCTCGTGGGTGAATTCCGGTTGACCTGCACCGCACCGGCTCCGGGTAGCGCTCCAAGTCAATGCCCACGGGCTCACAGCGGGCAGCACGATGTCTTCGCCGGGAACCACAGGCCGAGATCCGTCAGCGGCATCTCGTGGATGACGGTCGTCGCGTCGCAGCGTGGGGCGGACGCGGCGCAGAGAAGTGCGGGATAGGGGTGAAGCCCTGCGCGGGATCGGCGACCAGGGTGGCGAGCCGGCCGTGGTGGTCGATGGTCGAAGCCGGGACCTCATAACGGGCGTAGCGGTCGGGAAGCGTCGCGTGCAACGCCCGCATGACCTTCCCGTTCCGCCTGGCCGGGGAGTTTACGGAGCACGGCACGCATGCAGCGGGATCACTTGGATGGCCAGGTGCGGCAAGTGGCTTCGGCCGAGAAACCGGCGCTCCGAGCGCGCCTGGCTCGGAGCAAGGGTCAACCGCGCAGCAGCTCCGCGAGCGGTTCACGCACGTCCGCGGGATACAGGTTCAGCTGCTCGAACTTGGCGACCGTTGCCCATCTGAGCTCAAAGCTGTTGTCCGGCCCGTGCTCCACGGCCTCCTCGCCGGAGAGCGACGGTACGCCGTTGACGTCGCGCATGAGGTAGTAGAAGGCGGGCCGGCCATTGTGTGAGCTGGTGAAGAGCAACCGGTCGATCTTTCCGGTGAGAGTCGTCTCTTCGTGGAGTTCACGAACTGCCGCACTCTCTGGCGACTCGCCATCCTCCACATGGCCCCCGGGGAGAACCGCGTAGTGGTGCCCGGGACACTGCGACCCCCGCCGGCCTCCGGCATCGCACATGACGCAGGTCACGCCGGGCCTGCGTCGGAGGAACCGTTTGATGACCAGGACTTGGGTACCGTCGACGACCACGGCAATCGCTCGGGGGATCGGCATGAAGCGGATCATACGATTCGGCCGAGCGGGGTTCCACTGGTCCCGGGTGGCAGCAGCTCGGGCCGCCACACAGACCCATGGATCGGCCTGTATCCCGTCGAGTACCTTGATGGATCCCGCAGCGCATTCGGCTTCATGATCGAGGGCACGGGGATTCTCACCAGCTACGGTCTTGCCTGGAGTCCGAATGGTGAGCCGGACATCGACGGACCCGGCTACTACCGCCATTTCGATGGACCCTGGTACATCTGGGAGATCAGCGACTGGTGAGCGATTCTTTCCGCGCGTCCGGGCAGTACGGGCGGGCTTGCGGCCTCTCTGGACCGGTCTCGTCCGGCCGTCCTCCCGCACCATCGAACGGGGCAGGGCTATGCGCTCTGTAGCCCTGCCCGTCAGAATGGGGCTGTGACGAACATCGTCAAGGCGCACCGGATGCCGGGCACTCTCAAAGCGGCTCAGTTCATCATTACGCTGGAAGTGGCTTTTGGTCTGGTGGGCCTGGCGATCACACTGGCCGGCTTTTTCGCCACCTTTCATTGGGGCATCATGATTGCCCTGATCTACGTCGCAGGAAGCACCGCCCTTCTCGGGTGGCTGTTGAGCCGATGGTCGAGTCGCCGAACGTACTTACGATGGGCAATCATCGCCGTGCACCTGTTGTTGATCGGCGCCGACATCCTCGACCTGGCTCTCTTCTCCACGGTGACGTGGATGGCGGTGTTCGGCTATCGCATACTCGATTGGGCTGTCATAGTCCTGCTCTTTCTGCCTTCGGCTGGGCGCTGGTTCAGCGAGTCCCGCGCCTGATGTATCGGCAGGCCCAACGCCGACGAGCTGGGATCTGCGCCTGGCGATTCGCCTTGACGGCATGGCGATCGGCATGCAGAACATTGGGGCGACCGACTTCACGACGGTCCGGTTCGTGGATCGCTCGGGAGCATCAGGGCAAGGGATACGGGACTGAGGCAAGGGCCGCCGTGCTGGAGCTTGCGTTCGTCCACTTGCATGCTGTGGAGGCGTACACCTCCTTCGTCGAGGGCAACTCCGCCTCGGAGAGAATCTCCAGGGCTCCGCGCAGGAGGCCGGGATCTCCGTCGAGGGGATCACTTCTGCCTGTCTGGGGCTATCCACGGGCGTGAGTGTGGTGGCGGTGTAGAGGTACTGGGTGGGTCGCGTGCAGATGGTCCCGTGGGCGAGGTATGGCCCCTAGCGTCGCTGGATATGCGGACAGTGGATGTACTGGTCGTGGGGGCGGGACTGGCCGGGCTGCGGACGGCTCGGCTGCTCGCGTTGCGAGAGCTGGATGTGATGGTGGTCGACCGCCGCAGGTCGTTGTCGGCGGGCATCCGTACGACCGGGATCTTCGTGCGTCGTACCCTTGATGACTTCGACCTGCCGGACCAGCTGCTCGGGCCTGGTGTAAGGGACGTAGTGCTGTATCCGCCGTCGCGGCGGGCGCCGATCCGGCTGACCAGTGAGCGGGACGAGTACCGCGTGGCTGACATGGCGGCCGTCTACGAGCATGCGCGCCGTGCGGCGGAGTCGGCCGGGGCGCGGGTCGTTCTGGGCGCGCGGTATGTCGGCGCGTCGATGGGATTTGTGCAGTTCGCGGGTGCGGAGCCGGTGCGGGCTCGGTTCATTGTCGGTGCGGACGGCGCCCGCTCGCGGGTGGCGCGGGATCTCGGCCTCGATGCCAATCGGCGCTTTCTCGTCGGTGCCGAGATCATCCATCCGGTCGCGTCGGGGACGACCACCCCGGCGTTCCATTGCGTGCTGGACCCTCGGGTCGCTCCGGGATACCTGGGGTGGGTCATCGACGACGGTCGGCACGCGCATGTCGGCGTCGCGGGATATCCGGGTGCGATGCGGACCGGCGTCCGTCACCTGCTGGACGCTTTCGCCGCGGACGCGCCCGGCCGGGCGGCGGCCGCCGGTCGGGGGGCGCGCCCCGGGGGGCCGGGGCCCGTCGGGGGGGTGGGGCGGCGGGTGGGGTGGCCCCCCGCGCGGCGCGGCCGCG